>JALGSS010000780.1 GCA_029821745.1 Candidatus Zipacnadia bacterium | reverse complement strand
CCAGTGGGCCGCGTAGTTGAGCCAGTCGATTCGGTCGATGAGGCAGTTGGCGGAGCTTGCCATCCCGCAAGACCCGTCTGGGCAGATGCTGGGCTGAGTACGAGCCTGTCGCCGGCACCGACGTGAGATGCGCCCTGCATTGCCATCACCGCTGAGCCCCCCCCTGGTTTCCACCGACACGGGAGTGCGCGCTCGCGCCTGGTATCGGGCTTTGCCGGCGATCCAAGCCCTGCGGAGCGCTATGAGTGCCGCTGGGGCGACCTCATGAGGGTCACCGACTCCAAACGAAGGTACCTCTCGCTCCACCAGCGAACCATCCACGATGGATGACCGGCTGTTCAGCCCATGAAGAAACGACCCGCGATCGATACGGGCGGTCCCAGGTGAGGAACGGTACTGATGGAGTGCCCGCGGTGCGGCTATGTGATGGAGCCGTTCGACGAAGAGTGTCCCCGCTGCGCTCGACTCAGGCGAGAAGGTCTTCTGTCCGCCGAAGATGCAGAAGAGCGCGAGCCTGAGCGAGATGTAACAGGGCCACTGCCCGCAACAGAGATAGACGACCCCGAAATGCCCGCGGAGCCTGCGGCTGTGCTGGATGCGAGTGCTGTTGAGAACACTTCTGGCAGCGGACTGCCCATCCCGCAGGAGGTCAGGGATATGGGTTGGTGCTGGGGTGCATTGCTGATTCCTCTGCCTTGGGCTCTTGCGAATCGTGTGTGGATGGCCGCGGCCCTGTCGCTTGTGGGGATGGTGCCGCTGTACGGTTGGCCCCTGTGGGTAATCGCGGGGATCTGGGTCGGGATCCAGGGCCATGAGCTCGCTTGGCAATTCCGGCGCTTCGATAGCGTCGCGCAGTTCCGTGACACTATGCGTGTCTGGAATGTGGTGGGCGTCTGGTCGCTTGCCGTTGGCTTCGCCCTTGGGGTCATCGGCTATCTGTTGCTCTCGTGGTTCATTGCATCTGCAACGGGCATTCCCCCTTCGTACGGCCCCTTCGCCGTCGTCGTTGTAGTGGGGTTCATCGCCGCCCTGTTCGTTGGCGCTGCTCAACTGACCCGCATGATGTCCCGGCCTTCCCCAGCAGACGACGTCGTGCAGGCGGTGAGGCCGGCAGCGCGAACCACTCACGAGGTTAGACGGGCACGCCCACGCAGAACCGAAGAGAGCGCAGCAGCCCGACGCGCGGAAAGGCGGACCAACCGAACACTGCCCATCGTGGCAGGCGTCGCCGTCATTTTGGCCGCCACGGCGCTCGTCATCGCAAACTGGGGGAAATGGGTGGGGCGCCGACCAGGCACGCAAGGCACGGGGCCAGATGGCAGCGAGATGGTGTGGGTCCCCCCCCGGTGCGTTCACAATGGGGAGCACAGACGCTGATGCGATCAATGCAGTCACGAGACTCGGGGCACGTGAGGACTGGCTTGATGACGAGAAGCCGGCGCGACGCCTGTCCATGACAACTGGTTTCTGGATAGGCCGGTACGAGGTCACGAATTCGCAGTACGCGCGGTTCCTGAATGAGCACGCTGTGACGGGTGCAAGCGACATCCAGCGTCTGATCTTCGTGGGTGGCGACACATGCGGCATCGAGTGCTCAGGAGGGGTATACCGTCCGAAGGCCGCCCGTGAAGACCATCCCGTCGTCGCGGTCCCTTGGCGAGGCGCTCGAGCCTACGTCGATCACTTCGGGATGCGTCTGCCCACGGAGGCCCAATGGGAATATGCGGCCCGCGGGCTCGACGCCCAAGTATTCCCGTGGGGCGACAACTGGGACCCAAGCAGATGCTCCCTGATTAGACTGGAGGGGAGAAGGTACTGGCCTACGGAGACCGTGGGAACCTACCCGACCGGCGCGAGTTGGTGCGGCGCATGCGACATGGCCGGCAGTGTCTGGGAATGGTGTGAGGACTGGTGCTCTGCAACCTACTACCAGTCGGGCCCTTCGACTAATCCTCGTGGCCCTGTCTCCGGAGAATGGCGCGTGATGCGGGGCGGTGGGCACGACGCCGTGCCGGCTTACTCGCAGTGCGCCTACCGCAAGTGCGACAACCCCCAGAAAGGCCGGGCGGAGCTGCTACACGGCTTCAGGGCATGCAGTCCATAGAGCCCCATTGCTCGCAGGCTCGTGGAGCAGAAGTGACGAAGGGAACGGTTCCAATGGGAGACGAGCAGACAAGCGGATTCGGTGTCGCCCCCGATGGCGTTGACCCCAGTCGCGTCCCGACACGGTGCCTGTACACAGGGGCGAAGATGCCAGCCATCGGCCTCGGCACATTTGGGTCCGACAAGTATTCCGGCGAGCAGATCGCCGAAGCCGTCGTGGGCGCCGCATCGGTGGGTTACCGCCACTTCGACTGCGCCGCTGTCTACGCGAATGAGGACCTCATCGGACCCGCTCTCCAGACCATCACGCGCGGTGGGGTGAAGCGCGAGGAGCTGTGGGTGACCTCAAAGCTGTGGAACGACATGCACGGGGACGGTGATGTCGCGGTCTCCTGCGAGAAGTCCCTGAAAGACCTGCAATTGGATTATCTCGACTTGTACTTGATCCACTGGCCCTTCCCCAACTACCACCCGCCGGGGTGCGACGTCACTTCACGCAGCCCGGACGCGAAGCCCTACATCCACGAAAACTACATGAAGACCTGGCGCCAGATGGAGAAGCTTGTGGAACGGGGTCTCGTGCGGCACATCGGGACCTCGAACATGACCATCCCCAAGCTCAAGCTCGTGCTGCGGGACGCCGAGATCAGGCCGGCGTGCAGCGAGATGGAACTGCATCCCCACTTCCAGCAACGAGCGCTCTTC
>JALGSS010000779.1 GCA_029821745.1 Candidatus Zipacnadia bacterium | reverse complement strand
AACCCCGCATTGAGAAGCCCCAACCTGCCGTTGGCCGTAAAGCGATAAATCCCATCGGGTTGGGACATCGCTCTGGACCGCATCCACGCGGTACACTTTTCGGAGAAGAGCCTCTTTTCTCCCAGCGCCTCGCACCGATGTGTTGCCTGGTGGGCCCGCTGCCTGCAGGCACGACGCCGGCGATCCTCCCTGTACGAAGGTGTGGGGTTGGGCGTTCGCGTTGCAGGGGGTGGCAGGGGATTGACCAGTCGGCCGGCCGATGACCGGCAGTTGTCACACGGGTCGCCACGGGGGACGCTACCGGCACCACCGGTGTCAGGGGCCACGCCCTTTGTGCCCTCACTTGCTGCACGTCCGCCCCGAGCGGTTGGAGGCGATGTTCTTCGACCTGCTGCGCCGGCTCGCCCTAACGACGAAGGCGTGGCGGCGTCTCCAGAAGGGCACCTGCAAGCACTGCTTTTCCCCGGGGGTATAGCCTTTGACGGGCAGAGCGTTTTAACCCCTTTCGTGCGATGGTTCAGGCCGTGACGGAGGTGTGAGGGGCGATGACGGGGTCGTGGTGGGTAGACCCCAGTGTCGGCTACGCTCTTATTTGTGGTGTTTCACTGCGCCGTGGCACGGTGCAGATCCTTAGCGGGTCACGCGGGTGCGTGACGAACTCAGCGCCCTTGGCCGACTACGCCGACTTGGCGCGGCTGGTCCACGTTTCCCGCACCCGGATTACCCAGATCATGAACCTGCTGCTCCTGGCCCCGGCCATACCATCTCGAACGGGGTTCTCGCGAGAGACAGGTGCTTCCCGTAATGAGCCGCGCCGCTCGTCGGCGCGAGTTATTCCCTCGGCGGGGCATGCGGTTCGAGAACGCGCTTGAAGACGATGGGGTCCACTTCCGGCTCGAGGGGGACCGCGAGCCGATCGATCCGGCCTTCGGCGTCGGTGAAGAAGAAGAGATGCTCCCGGGTGCTCCACAAAGGGCGGTCGAGTTCGAAGACATCGTGATGAGAGTGGCGCAGGCGGTGGGAGATGCCGTGCCAGTCGGCGCGCAGTTCTCTCTTCTCCAGCCGGATCGTCATCATACCGTAACCGGGGTGCACGTAGTCGCCGATGTAGTTCCTGAGCGGTTGAGACGGCCTGGCAGTTGCTGCGCGGGCGCCGGTGATCTTGCGTCTGACGGCGGTCTGTTCGCGCTGCGCGTCGGCCATCTTCTGCCGTATCCGTTTGGGCCATGAGAGCGGCTTCAGCCGGAGGAATCGGTCGAACGCATGGTACAGAATCAGCGTCGTCACGAAGTGCCCCATGAGGTTAGTGAGGATGACGATGCCGGTTCGCTCGCGCGGGAGCAGGCCCACCTTGGCCTGGTACCCGTTCAGGAGACCGTCGTGCCAGAGCGTCCCGTGGCCGCGGTAGGGCTGAACTTTCCAGCCCATGGCATAGGCGACGTCGAGCATCTCGGGCCACTCAGGCGGCTCCGGGACCACCATCTGCGGGGAATGGATCTCCTTGAGCGTCTCCGCCGAGACGATCCGCCGCCCGCCGTACGTGCCGCCGTTCAGGTTCGCGATGAGCCATCCGGTCATGTCGGCCACGTTCGAGACGATGGAACCGGCGGCGCCGGCGGAACTGCGGCCGTCGAACTGCGCTCGGACGGCGCGGTCCCCCCTGCGCCTGTAGGGCATCGCGAACTGAGGCATCTTCATACACTCGGGCGAGTAGAAGGTGGTCGCGGTCATGCCCAGCGGTCCGAAGACCCGCTCTTTGAGGAATGCCTGCCATGTCGTGCCGGACACGGCTTCCACCACGACACCGGCGGTCATGTACATGAGATTCTGGTACTGGTACCGCGAGCGAAAGTCTCTGCTGGGCTTCAGGTGACGCAGTTTCGCGAGGAGTTCCCTGCGACTGAGCGCCAGACCGTACCAGGCGCCGTCGTGGCGCGGCATCCCCGTTCGATGGCATAGCAGGTCGCGCACGGTGGCGCGTTCCGTGGCCGCGGGGTCGCAGAGGCGGAACTCGGGCAGGTACTCGCGGACGGGCGTATCCCATCGCAGTGTGCCGTCGTCCACCAGAACGCCCAAGGCCATGGCCGTGAAGGCCTTTGTCAGGGAGGCAACGGGGAAGAGCGTCTCGGCAGTGGCCTCTCGCTTGCCACGCACGTCGCGCAGCCCGAACCCCTCACAGAGCACGACGCTCCTGTTCCTGACAACGGCGATCGCGAGGCCGGGGACGCTCCATTCGTTCATCGCGCGGCGGATGAAATATCGCAAGGCTTTGCCCTCACTGGCTTGATCGCGTTTCACCGACGGTTCCTCCTTTCCTGCCACCGGCGGGCAAGCCGCCGGTGGCGCCGCCGCCGTTACGATCAGCACGACTGCGACATTTGTCACTTTCATCTCGACCCCCCTGGGCGAGATCAAGCCTCGTTCTTTGCCGCGGCGTGAAGCATCTCGCCGATCTTGATGCGAACGGCGTCCCACGCCTCGGGGTTGTTCTTCCATAGTTCGACGTGACCGGCCGCCCGGCCCCCGAACGGCAGACCGTGGACGATGGAATTGACCAGTTCGTCGGCCGTGCCGCCCTGGCCGGCCTGTTTGAGCAGCCAGAAGTACTCGTAGTCCTGGAATCCTCGGCGGTGGGCCTTCAGGCGGACACTCGGCGCCGGGCCGGCCAGGGCCATCGGCTTGGCGCGGTAGATCAAGTGGCTCTTCTCCGAAAAGTGTACCGCGTGGATGCGGTCCAGAGCGATGTCCCAACCCGATGGGATTTATCGCTTTACGGCCAACGGCAGGTTGGGGCTTCGAGAGGCGGGGT
>JALGSS010000049.1 GCA_029821745.1 Candidatus Zipacnadia bacterium | reverse complement strand
ACGATGAGGGGCTGATGCCCCCCACAAACGTCATCGGACAGGCTGCAGAGCTCGTCGGCGAGACCCTTGTGCAGGACGAAGATGGCATCCTTGTAGAAGATGACGGGCGTGTCCTGCATCTTGATGTCATACTCCGGCGCTACAGGGGCGACTTCCACCGCGATGTGTGTGCTCGCGGGCACGGTCCGGCTCACGTAGGCTCCGCCCATGATCCCCGTCTCTTCCGCGCCGGTGATGGCCAGGTACACATCAAGCCGGGGACGCGCCTCAGCCGCCTTGAGCCGGTCGGCCACGCGCATGAGGATCGCCACGGAGGCCTTGTCGTCGAGGGCGTAGCCACCGATGCAATCGCCGATGTAGAAGGGCGTCTTGCGCGACCTCGCCACACACGCGCGCGTGCCGATCCGCACCCCGCGCTCGGCAAGTTGCTTCTTGTCCAGCTTGCAGTCGATGTAGCACATCTCCCAGGTCAGCGCCTTGCTCTTGGCATCGGCGATGGTGGGAGACAGGTGGCTTGAGTGCCGGCTGCCCACGGAGAGGATGCCGGTGATGACCTCGTCGCCGAGGACATCGAAGGGCCCCTCGCCATAGACCCACGGCACGCATCCGCCGAGGGCATCGAGCCAGATCTTGCCGTCGTCGTCGATCTTGCGGACGATGGTGCCGATCTCGTCCTTGTGGGCCATCAGCAGGATCGCGTCCTCACTCGACTCCCCGTTGATCTTGCCGATGATGTTGCCGTTGGGATCCGTCCAGACGTCGTCGCAGCGCTCCCCCAGCAATGGCCGGCAGAGGTCCTCCATCTCCCCTTCGTCGCCGCTGGGGGAGTGGGTGACGAGGAGGGTATTCAGCAGGTCCGTCAGGTCGTTTGGCACAATCAATGACCTCTCCTGTGGCGAGTGCTTACAGCTCAACGGCCTGCCCTGTCTCGGCAGCCTCAACCATGGCGGCCAGGGCTTTCGTGATCATCAGGCCATCATGTCCGGTGATGAGGGGCGTCTCGTCGCGCAGCACCGCGTTGACGAAATGGGAGCCGGCCTCGAACACAAAGCCCCGTGGCTCGCCGGCGACCTCGCCGGTGATGAAGCCCTTGTGATCGTAGCTGTCACTCGTCGCCACCTGATACACGGGGGGCGTCGGGTCCACGTTGACATAGCCCTTGCTGCAGATCAACTGGAACTTGCTGTCGACGAGGTACGGCAGCGTTTCGGGCAGGATCCAGCAGGACTCGAAGTTGCCCACGCAGCCGTTCTCGAACTCAACCGTGGTCTGGTAGAAGTCGGGCGTGTCGATTCCCATACCCTTGAGCACCTGAGAGCGACAGACCGCCGTCACGCGCTTCGCCTCGCTCTTGAAGTACCAGCGGGCGATGTCGTAGCGGTGGCAGATGAGCCAGAAGGGCAGGCGGGTGTTCGCCGACCAGGAAAGCATCTGCGTCGGCACATACAGCGTGTTGTTCAGCCGGGCGTACACGTACATCGGGTCGCCGAACTCGCCCTGATCCAGCATCTCCTTCGTGGACCAGAACATCGGCATCCACCGGTTGCTCCAGTTGATCATGAGCTTCTTGCCGCTCTTCTCCTGGGCATCGACGATCGCCTGGGCGTCATCGACGGTGGTCGCCATCGGCTTTTCGAGGAGGACATGCTTGCCGGCCTCGAAGGCCTTGACGGTGACCTCCCGGTGCAGATGATCGGGCAGCGCGATGGATACGGCCTCGACTGCGTCATCGGCGAGCAGATCGTTGTAGTCGGTCAGCGCATGCCTCGCTCCGTGCTTGAGCGCAGCGGTCCGCGCGCGCTGCTCATCGACGTCACACACTGAGATCAATTCAGCGTTCGGGAGAGCGGCGACGATCTTGATATGCGACTCTCCCTGGATCCCGCAGCCAATCACCCCGTAGCGGAGACTGCCCTTCGCAAAACCCCTGGACACATCGATCACTCCTTTCGCGGCGAGCCATTCATGACGGTACGTATTCCTCGGGCGCAAGACACAGACCTTCGCGGCGTGCCTGGACGGAGTCCTTCCGGCACTCTCCCCCGCTCGGGCGGCTATGGTATAATCGCGCAATCATGCAAGATACGTATTTCATCGATACTATGGGCTGCCAGATGAACGAGCGCGATTCGGAGACGATCGCCGGCGTGCTCGAGGATCTCGGCTTCGCCCCGACAGAAGACATGCTGACAGCGCGCGTGATCGTTCTGAACACGTGCGCAGTCCGGGAGAAGCCCGTCCACAAGGTCTTCTCCAAGCTCGGCGGCATCTGCAAGCTGAAGGCCAAGCGGCCCGAGATGATCATCATCGTGGCGGGCTGCGTGGCGCAGATGGCCCCGGAGGAGTTCCGCCGGCGCACTCCTCTCGTGGACATTGTTGTGGGCCCGCGGAATCTGTCAGGGCTCGCAGAGGCGATCCGCGAGGCAACCGGAGAACCCAGCGTGCTGGCGGATACGTCAGAGGTCATACCCGAAGGCCTGCCGTCTAGCCGTGAGGATGGCGTCAACGCGTTCGTCAACATCACGTACGGATGCGACAACTTTTGCGCGTACTGCATCGTCCCGTACACGCGGGGCCGCGAGCAGAGCCGGACGCCCGAGCGTGTGGGCGCCGAGGTGAAACAAGCAGTCGAAGCCGGGCGCCCCGAGGTCACGCTCCTGGGGCAGAACGTGAACAGCTACCGGGGCACGGATGAGGAGGGGAAGTCCGTGGACTTCCCGGACCTCCTGGCGCTGGTGGATTCTGCGGACGGGCTGAAGCGTCTGCGCTTCACGACCTCCCACCCGAAGGACCTGTCCCTGAAGCTGCTGGACGCGATGCGCGATCTGCCCACGGTCTGCGAGCATCTCCACCTGCCGATCCAGGCCGGGGACGATGAAGTGCTGGCGCGGATGGGCCGGAAGTACACACGCGCTCACTACATGGGCATCCTGCAGGCGGCGCGGGAACGCATGCCGGACATCGCCATCACGACCGACGTCATGGTGGGCTTCCCGGGCGAGACCGAGGAGCAGTTCGAGCGCACGGTGGCGGCGTTCGAGGAGATTCGGTACGACCAGGCGTTCATGTTCATGTACAACGATCGCCCGGGCACTCGCGCATCCGGTTTCGAGGACAAGGTGCCTGAGCCGGTGAAGCTGGCGCGCCTGCAACAACTCGTGGACATCCAGAACAGGATCAGCCGGGAGAAGAACGAGGCGCTCTTGGGCAACACATACGAGGTGCTCGTGGGGGGGCCTGACCTGAAGTCGCCGAGCAAGCTGCGCGGGCGAACGAGGACCAACAAGCTGGCGATCTTCACCCCGCGTCCCGTGCCTCGCAGAGCGGTTCCCGCCGCTGGGGACATGGTGTATGTGCGCGCCGAGGAAGCGTTCCTGTGGGGATTCACGGGCACGGAGGTTATCGAGTAGCCGCGGGACCGCGCGCCCCGGGCAGTTCACGCGGCTTCCGGGAACAGGCTGATCATGGCGTCGACGACGTCAGGATCGAACTGAGTGCCGCTCCCCTTGCTGAGTTCCGCGATCGCGTCTTCAGTGGTCAAGGCCTCGCGGTATGGGCGGTCGGAAGTCATCGCGTCGAAGGCGTCGGCGCCAACGATGATGTAAGTGAGACTAAGCAGTTCCGGGTACCCGATCCCGTCCGGGTAGCCGGTACCGTCGTATCGCTCGTGGTGGTGGAGCACCAGGGGCAATGCGTCGGCCAGGAAGCTTGCGGGCGCAAGAACGTCAGCGCCGATGACGGGATGCGCTCTGATTGCCTCCCACTCAGCACCGGTCAGCTTGCCGGGCTTGTTCAGGACGCAGTCGGGCACGGCGATCTTGCCGATGTCGTGCAGGCCGGCTGCCAGTTGGAGTGTCTCGGCCTCGCCGGGGCTGATATCCAACACGGCCGCGATCCGTCGGCAGAGATTTGCGACGCGTTGTGAGTGACCGTGGGTGTACTTGTCGCGCGCTTCGAGCGTGCGCGCCATCGCCTGGATGGTGCCCAGATAGGCTTGCTGCAGGCTTCCCACGAGGTCGGCATTCTTGACGAGCAAACCAGATTGCGCCGCCAGCACCGACACAAGCCGGTAGTCGCCCTCCGAGTAGGGGCGATTCGCCTGTGTCCGTCCCACTCCGAACGCGCCGACACTGCGCTTGCCGTCGCACAATGGCAAGGCCAATCCTTCCACGATCCACTCGCTGACCTTCACGTCATCCGGCCCAAGTATGTCGACCGACCCGGCCAGAGGATGCGCCGCTCTCTGGCGTGTGAAGAGCATTGGGCGCTGGGTCTCGGCAACACTGTAGAGCAGATGGTCTTCCGGTAGCGGGTTGGGGACCTGCTCGGTGCCACTGACGCCTACCGTAAAGGGGACGAGCTTGTCGCCCTGGAGCGTCGCAAGACACCCGATCTCGCTCTGCGTCTGCACAGCAGCGGTCGCAGTCGTCACCCGCAGCATCTCCCACGGATCATCCACGCTGCGGACATCCTCGCTGAGCCTGAACAGGTCAGCGAGATGCTCTTCCCGGGCGCGCTCGTGCTCCGAGGCCTTGCGAGACATCGCCGACCTGACGGCTTCCATGAGTTCTCGCTCGCAGAAGGGCTTCGGGACGTAGTCGCAGGCGCCCTTCTGCGCAGCCTGCCGCGCCGTGTCGAGGGAGGCATCTCCGGTAATCAGTATGCAACTCGTCTGGGGTGACAGCTCACGAGCAGCGGAGAGCACGTCGAGACCGTCCCTGCCGGGCATGCGGATATCGCTCACGAGCAGATCGACAGGCGTTGTCTCCAGGAGTCCGACGACCTCATCACCATCGGCGGCCTGAAGCACATGGAAGCCGTGCCGGGCCAGCGCCTCGCCGACAATCTCGCGCATAATGGATTCATCATCAGCCACGATTGCGCGCTTCAGAGGTCTGGGCTGGGGTGATACCATGCGGCTCTCACACTCCGCTGCATCGACGGTCGGGTGTCGCCCGGAACATCGGTGCGACGGCCACCCATCTTTAGCAGACGGAACGTCTGAGCCGCGAGCGTTACAGTGCTGAGTCGAATGCGTTGCGGACAGTGAGGTTTGGCGGGGTCGGGAACGATAGGGGTCAGTCCGCCGCCCAACGGCGGGCGAGCTCAAGAGCGCCCTGCTTATCGATGGGTTCGTTGTTGTCCCCACAGTCGGCGGCCTGCACGCAGGATGGACAGCCGCTCTCACATGGGCAACTCGCGATGGTCTGTACGGTGGCCTGGAGGAGCTCGCCAACGCGGTTGAAGGCGGCTTCGCAGATTCCCACGCCGCCCGGGTAGCCATCGTAGATGAAAATGCCGGGCGCCGCCAGGTCAGGATGGGTGGAGTTGGCGCATCCGCCGATGTCATGGGGAT
The DNA here is from genome assembly GCA_029821745.1 of Candidatus Zipacnadia bacterium. Taxonomy (GTDB): domain Bacteria; phylum Armatimonadota; class Zipacnadia; order Zipacnadales; family JABUFB01; genus JALGSS01. The sequence continues at coordinate 8,747 of JALGSS010000049.1, read as the reverse complement.
CACAGAGGGCGACGAGAGGCAGAAGCTGGATCATCGCGTGCTCGAGGGCATGGATGGAGCCCATGACGTCGTGCCCGCTCTCCTGCAGGTCACGCACGTCCTCCGCACTGAGCTTCATCGAGAGCCCGACGGTATCGTAGCTGGATGGCGGCAACTGCAGGTCTTCGCGCCCCAGGTCCTGCTCGGTGACTTGCTTGCGTTTCCAGTAGCCGATGACCGCCGACTTGACCGCCATCTCGCCGAGGCGAATCGAGCCGCCGTGCGGCAGTTGCTTCTCGGCGTCGATCTCCCCCAGGCGCACTTCGCTAATCTGCATCGCGATCGTGTAGTAGTCGACGTCCGCCGGGCGCACGTACGCGATCCGGTCCTCGATGTCCAATTCCTCGACCAGGTAGGTCACACCCGCGTGGAGATAGACTGCGCCCTCGTGGACGATGTTGAACGCCGTTGCGTCATCGATCGTGCCCAGCAGGCGGTCGTCCTCACCCTCCTGGCGAAGGACGATGTCGTAGGCGGCGCCGCCGGCGCTCCGGATGCTGACTTGTCCCGCGGGGTAAGTATCGGCATCGATCCAGTACCACGCGGTGCGCTTCGTCACGAACCGGTGCTCGGCGAGCACCTCGAGAATGTCCTCCATCTCGTCCCCGAAGAGCTCGCGGTCAGCATCCCGGATAGCCAGTTCGTACGCCGCGCACAGCAAGTGCCCGCCGACGATGAAGCGGTTGTGAGGGTCGATGAGCGCGTGTTCGGAGCTCGCATCGAAGAGGAACTCGGGGTTCTGCATGATGTACTGGTTGATGCCGCCGGACACGGCCATCAATATCGCGAGAGATTCCTGCCGGCCTCGACCGGCGCGCCCGGCTTGCTGCCACGTGGAGGCCACACTCCCCGGGTACCCCGCGAGGATGGCTGCATCCAGCCCCCCGATGTCTACGCCCAGCTCAAGGGCCGTCGTCGAGGTCACGCTGAGCAGTTCCCCATCGAACAGCTTCCTCTCGATCTCTCGGCGCTCCGCCGGCAGGTAGCCGCCCCGGTAGGCCATGATGGTGTCGGCCAGGTTGGTCCCGGCCAGATTCTGGCGCACGTAGGAGAGGATCAACTCAGCTTGGACGCGCGCGAGAGTGAAGCAGATACTCCTGACGCCCATGCGCATTAGCTTGACGACCATGTCGGCGGCTTCGAGGTTGGTGCTGCGGCGATCCGCCCGCTTCTCATCAAGCAGCGGAGGGTTCCACATGGCGAACAGACGCCGGCCCTGAGGCGAACCGTCCCGATCGACGAGCTTGAATCGCAGGCCAGTGAGCTTCTCGGAAAGCTCCAAGGGATTGGCGATGGTGGCTGAGCAGCAGACGAACTGCGGGTCGGCGCCGTACTGGGCGGCGATCCGACGGAGTCGGCGGATCACGTTCGCGGTGTGGCTGCCGAATACGCCGCGATAGATGTGGACTTCGTCGAGGACAACGAACTTGAGGTGGCGGAAGAAATCGGCCCACGTGTGGTGGTACGGCATGATCCCCACGTGGAGCATATCGGGGTTTGTCAGGACGACGTGGGCTTCCTTCTTGATGCGCCGGCGTTGGTTCCCGGGCGTGTCGCCGTCATAGGTCTCGGCGGTGAATGAGTGCCCGGCGCCGAACCCGGCCAGCTTGTGGAGCTGGTCCTGGGCGAGGGCCTTCGTCGGGTACACCAACAACGCCCGACTGACGGGCCGCGAGTAAAGCTGCTCGGCGATGGGGATCGTGTAGCAGAGCGTCTTGCCGCTGGCGGTCGCGGATACCACGACGACATTCTCGCCGTCCAGAGCGAGGTCGATGGCCTCGGCCTGGTGCTCCCAGAGCTGATCGATGTGCAGCTCGGCGAGGACCTGCTGGACCTTGGGGTGGAGCTCGTGGTCCAGGTCCCGGAATCGGGCCTCACGCGCGGGCAGTTCACGCACGTGCGCGATCTGTGCCGCGTACTCGGGGGCATCCTTGATCGCCTGTAGGAACGCCGCGAAATCCACGAAGCCAAGCGCCCCTGTTCCTCGGTCAGCGCACGGCGCCGGACGGGCACGCCGTCCGACACCGCCCGGTGTAAAGCGACGCCGTGGCCTCTACTTGCCGGTTGGCGTCGCCCGCCCATATGACCTGTCGGCGGACGTGATGCGGATCTTGAGAGGGCCCTCCTCTTTCGGCGAGACCTCGGGCAGACCCACGATGCAACCGTCGACAATCGCCGTCATACCCTCTGAAGGTATCGGCAGGACGTCCTCAGATGTGATCTGCAGCCGCCGGCCTTTCTTCAGGACCGGGAACTGTTTCTCGATATCTCGTTTGGAGCCCGAGAAGACGTCATAGTGCTCGGGGTGAACGCCTTCATCGCAGCGGAAGTACAGATCCTTGCCCAATTCCGTCTCCAGACGGTCGGCTTCCTCTCCCTGCGGGCCGATCAGCGTCAGACACACGCGGGGATCGGCAACGACCGCGAAGGCTTCCGCGTCAGGCTCGTCGCGCTTCGCACGAACGCGGAGCTCCTCGGCAATTCGCCCGGCCATCGTGTCGGCTGAGAGAATGTAGCCGGTTCCCCCACAGCACGGGCAGGTCGACGTGAGCTTCTGCTGCAGGCTCTGGGCAGTTCGCTTGCGGGTCATCTCGACGAGGCCCAGCGGAGTGATGTGCATGATCCGAGTCCGCATGCGATCGCCCTTGAAGGCCTTGCGCAACTCGGTCATCACCTTCTCGCGGTGCTTCTGTTTGTCCATGTCGATGAAGTCGATGACGATGATCCCGCCGATGTCTCGCAGGCGCAACTGGGGCGCGATCTCCTGAGCGGCCTCAACGTTGGTGCGCACAACCGTGTCTTCGAGGTTCTTCGCGCCGGTGAACTTGCCGCTGTTGACGTCGATCGTCGTGAGAGCTTCGGTCTGCTCAATGACGATGTGCCCGCCATGAGGCAGCCAGACCTTCGGCTGCAGGGCGCGGTTGATTTGCTTCTCCACATCGAAGTGGTTGAAGATCGGGTCGGCGCCCTTGTACAACTCAACGCGCTTTCGCAATCCGGGCTCGACGTTATCGAGGAGATTGAGGACCTTATCGTAGGTGACCTTGTCATCGACGATGAGCCGCTTGGTCTCCTTGTTCATGACGTCGCGGACGACCTCGAAAACAAGGCTCAGGTCTTCGTGGATGAGGGCGGGGGCTTTGGCCTGTCCTGTCTTGCCTTGAATGGACCGCCAGAGCTTGGTGAGGAACCGGATATCGTCCTCGAACTCACGACGCTGGGCGCCCTCGGCGCGGGTCCGGACGATGATGCCGAATTCGTCCGGCTTGAGGCTGTTGCCCAGGTCCCGGAGGCGGGTGCGCTCCTTATCGTCCTCGAGTTTCTTGGACACTCCGACCTTACCGCGACCATCGTGGGTGAGGACGAGGAAACGACCGGGCAAGGAGATGCGGCGAGTGGCTCGGGCGCCCTTGAGCTCGACGGGGCCCTTGGTAACCTGGACGAGGATCTTGTCGCCTTCATTGAGGACCTCGCGGATGGGCGGGAAGCCATTCATCTTGTGCCGCATCTGCTTGCGTGAAGGCTCATCTTCCATAGCGTCCGAGACGTGGATGAAGACGTTCTTCTCGACACCGCAGTCGACAAAGGCGGCGTCAAGGGCCGGCACTACATTCTCGACGACACCAAGGTAGATATTCCCGACGAGGCTGCCTTCGCGCTCATACATGACTTCGGATAGCTTGCCATCCTCAAGGATGGCGACCCGCGTTTCGCGCGAGTTGACGTTTACAACGATTTCTGACGGCATGCTCCGGATACGCCTCTCTTGATCCGCAGGGCGCGCTGCGTGGACCGCAATGGCCCTCGGCCGGATCGCTGTGTGCATCCCCGAGTGCCTGTGGCGCTGCCTGCGCTGATGTGGGCTCGGCTGCTAAGCCACCGGATCAAGGGTGGGTCGCCGAGCTTCTGAACGCCGGGGCCGTGCATGGACTGTGCCACGCGCGCTCCCCGCAAAGCTTCTACGCCAGGGAAGTACGAACGAGTCGCGCGACGGTGATGGCGTCCGCGATCCCGAGTTCCCGGTTGATGGCTGAAACGACTTCCTGGGGCTTCGCGACGGGCCCGTCGCCGATCCCCAACTTCATTCTCAGGACAGGCAACTCGCCCGCCCGGATAGCCAGTTCAAACACGCCCGGCCGGATGTTCTCCTCGCGCAGCGTGCGCTTTGAGCGCCGCTGGATGATGACCTCGTCCTGGGCGAGGAGAGCGCGCACGGCGTCCTCGACCTGCTGAACCGAGACGCCGGCCAGTTGCAGGTCCGCGTCGTAGCCGGCCTGGGCGATATCGGCGAGAGGCGAGCGACGTCCCCGCTCTTCGACCGTGACGTCGACGACCCGCAAACCGTCGGGCAGTTGTTCCGCCAGCCGCAGCATAAACTCGCCGGCGTCCACGGGCCGGGCGAGGTCCACGACGCAGATCTCGGCCAGGCTCTCGGCCCCGACCGCCAGCGACGGCGTGAAACTGAGCTTTGCCCGAGGGTTGAAGCCCTCGGTATAGGCCACGGGAAGATCGGCGCGCCTAATCGCGCGGTCAAAGGCCCGAGCCAGGTCCAAGTGTCCCACAAAGCGCGCCCTTCCGCTTTTCGAGAAGGTCACGCGAGCGTACGGACGGCGCGGGGAACTCAATTCTGATCGTCCTCCCGCACCAGCGGACAATCTGACATTGCCAGCATACCACAGTTGTGGCACTGATCAAGCCGGCAATCCGGCGTGAGCTCTCCGGTCTGAACGCGGGCACGCTCTGCAAGCAAGTACTCGCGGTCGACACCGAGATCGATGTGCTCCCACGGAAGACGCTCAGCGGTGTCGAAGGCTTTCTCCGCCTCGGCCGTCAGGTCCAGCCCGGCCTCCTGGAAAGCCGCGCGCCACCGATCGTACTGAAAGGTCTCTTTCCACGCGTCAAGAATAGCGCCTGAACGGTAGGCATTCAGGATGGCCTCGCCGGTCTGCCTGGAGCCTCGCGCCAGGGCGGCCTCGACGACGCTCTGCCTGGAATCGTGGAAGGACACGCGCACCTGCCGGTCGCGGATGCCGTCCTTGATCAGGTGCTGGCGACGGGCGATCTCCTCCCAAGAGATCTGACCGTCCCACTGCATAGGCGTCGCGGGTTTGGGGATGAAGCTGGAGACCGTGACATTCAGTTTCATCCGAGGCGACCGCTTGCCCAGTGCTTCGCGGCCAATCCCGGCGACGCCTTTGACAAGGTCCACAATCGCCAGGACATCCTCGTCCGTCTCCGTCGGCAACCCAATCATGAAATAGAGCTTGATGGTCTGCCAGCCGGCCCTGAACGCGGCCTCGACCGTGCTGAACAGGTCTTCCTCCGTGACACCCTTATTGATGGCGTCGCGGAGGCGCTGCGAGCCCGCTTCCGGGGCGAAAGTGAGCCCCGACTTGCGCACCCGCTGGACCTTCTGGGCCAGGTCGACGCTGAAATTGTCGATGCGCAGGGAGGGCAGGCCGACGGATACTCGCTTCGAACTCAGTTCTGTATGCAGGTCATCGATCAGTTCGCCAATGTACGTGTAATCCGGGCAGTTGAGGGAGACGAGGGATACCTCGTCGTAGCCGCTGTTGGCGATGATCTCCTTCGCCTGGGCCAGCAGCGTCTCCGGCTTGCGCTCCCGAACGGGGCGGTACACGTAGCCGGCCTGACAGAAGCGACAGCCGCGCGTGCAGCCGCGCGCTACCTCAAGCTGGCCCCGGTCATGAACGACCTCTGCCCACGGCACGATCGGGCGGGTCGGGTATTGCGCGGCGTCCAGGTCGGCCACGATGCGCTTGCGGATGTGGGCCTGCGCGGGATCGTGCAAGGACGGCACGTAGACGCCTTCGACGGTGCTGAGTTCGGCAAGCGTTGTGTCCCGGCTGTGAGCCTTCCCCCGCTTGACCACGTCGAGGACTTCGCCGATGACCTCTTCCCCGTCGCCGATGACGATCGCGTCGAAGAACAACGCCACCGGCTCAGGGTTGAACACGCATGGGCCGCCCGCGATCACGATGGGATCGGCGTCGGACCGGTCCCGCGCGCATACTGGAATTCCGCCAAGCTCGAGCATCCCCAGGGCCGTCGTGTAGGTCAGTTCATGCTGGAGCGTAATGCCCACGACATCGAAGCAGGACAAGGCATCATGGCTCTCAAGGGCGCACAGGGGTAAATTCTCCTGGCGGAGCAAGGCCACGGCGTCGGTGTCCGGATAGAAGGCCCGTTCGCAATACGCATCGTCCCGCGCGTTCACGATGTTGTACAGGATGTGAAGCCCGACGTGGCACATGCCCACCTCGTAAAGGTCGGGGTAGCACATGGCGACGCGCAGGTCCACCTGCCCGGGGTCCTTAACGACCATGTTGTACTCGCCGCCAATGTACCGAGCGGGCCCGAGCACACTGGCGAGCAACTTGTCATCAAGCATAAGAATAAAAACAAGCCCCGACGCTAGTGCCCGGGGCTTAGTTCGCTGAAGTAAAGTCCCCTTGTGCCAACCCGAGTCCATCATAGCGATTGCGTGCCCACGGTGTCAAGGTCGCCACCTCGAAACTAACAGACGAACATACGTTCCGCGCGATGCCGATAGACTGCCACCGGCGAGCGATTCGGCTCTTCGCATGTGGTCCGCCCCTTGACGCGCAGCGGTGAAAACGTTAGCCTGCACCTATATCACTGAAGACGCATATAGATCCGAACGCCGCAGTGCCAAGATGGGAAACAAGCAGATGGGACTATTGGATAGCCTGAAGGTGCTCCTCGCCGGGCGACCGGTTGAGCCGATCCCCGACCTGGGCCGCAACGATCCTTGTTGGTGCGGGAGCGGAGAGAAGTACAAGAACTGCCACATGGAATCCGACGAGAAGAAGAGGTCCGCTCGCCGGGCTGCCGCCTGCAAGAGCTCTGGGTGACGCATCTCCTAAGGACGGGTTCCGTCCTTAAAGGTGTTCGCCGTCAGGTTCGTTCTTGCGCACGGTGTGCGGCTGCCGGGCCCTTTTGTCTTGCCTGTGGGCCTGTCGTCAGAACACTCCCGTCACCCGAGTTTTTTCATATCCCGCATTGCCCCCTGGACCGCTGCATATCGCCCACTCCTCGCCCGTGACAACATCGTCGCCGTAGCCACAGACGTCACTGGTGGAGGGGATGCGCTCGAACATGAGGTCGATCAGTTCCCGGGCGTTCATCGTGTCGCCGGGCATCATCCCGAGCTTCTGGAAGCAATCCAGGTCTTTCTTGTAGTCGCGGATCAGCCCCCCCGCATGGACGCAGCGCCCCGTGTCGGGGTAGAAGCCATCGCAGCAATCGCAGGCTTCGCACGCCCCCTCGACGAGGGTTATCGGCACATCCGGCTCCTGGCGGATGCGGTCGAGGATCTCCGAAAGGGTGTCGTTCGGTCGCGGGCCCGTGCCCTCACCCCCGGCATACCAGCACGCCATGCACATGAGATGATGGGGCCGCATATAGAGCTGCTCACCCGTCATGATCTGCTCGACATTCCGCTCCCGGTACTCCGCCATCTCCTCAGCGCCTCGCTGATACACCACCGCCTGCCAACCCTTCTCGCGGACGCTCTCATAGGTCCCACTTCGGGCCAGTGGGCAGCCCGCCCAGCCGGGGGTATCGAATGCGCAGATGCCCTCGGGCGTCTCGATGCGCTTGAAGAGCAGCTCGAACAGGTACCGGGCCCGCCGGACATCCCCTGGCAGTAGACCGAGCTTCTGCAGGACATCCAGATCGCGCTTGCGGTTGAGGACGTCCTCGGAGCTCTCCGCGGCGTACTGCTCCGGGCTCAGGCGCGTGTAGTGGGGCAATTCCTCGGCGTCCGAGCGAAGTTGGATCGCCACCGTCGGGTCCTTCGCAAGCCTGTCCAAGATGTCCTGGGCATCGTCCGGAGCGATGAGAGGGCAGATGACGCCGCCTTTGGTGCAGACAAGCCCGAGCAACTGGCGGGCCCAGATCTTGATCTCAGGATCCATCAGACCATCGTCCAGCCGGGGAATCTCCATGTCCAGTCTCCTCGTACTTGGCTTCGCCGCGGCCCTACCGGCGGCTAGAACTCAACAGCGCAAGTCCGCGTCCTAACAGCACAGGGGCTCCGCCCCTGCACCCCGCTGGGGCCGCGGCCCCAGACCCCGTTTCTCGCACGGCTCCCGGCGGAAGATGGGACCTTCCGCTCTGGGACCCGCGCGCTCAGGGTCAGGGCAGCAGGCGTGGGCCCACTGGGGCGTTACGCGAACTTCGGCAAGTCAATACTAGCTGTTAACGATCTCGCTCACGTCCATGACATGCAACTGGCGCTCCCCGGTGTGAACCGAGTCGAAGCAGACCTGCTGCCCATCGCGGCTCCAGCGCGGGTGCAGGTCACAGCGAAACTCGTTGTCCGGCACGGGCGGGGACAGGAACCGGCCCACATCGATGCGGGTATTGTCGGCGATGCGGTACAGGATCAAAGTCCGCTTGTGCTCTTTGTCGGGGTAAGTGTCGGTGAGGATCCACTTCCCGTCGGGTGAATACGAGCAATGCCCGTCGGTGGTGAAGACATCCTCCCCGACGATCTCGATGACGTCGCTCTGATCGTGGAACAGGAAGTAGCGGTCGCCGGTGTCGAAGCGCCGGGCCCATGCGAGCACCTTATCGGGGCCGCACCAGTCGAAATGCGAGGTCATTTGCTCGCCGTTGAGCAGGCAGATATCGCTCCCATCCGGGCTTGCAGTGAACAGGCG
>JALGSS010000778.1 GCA_029821745.1 Candidatus Zipacnadia bacterium | reverse complement strand
AGCCGGCCCTTGTCGCTCCCCGCCCGTGACGGGCGCCATCGCGTTGAGATCAGGAGTTGAGATCACCCATGCCACGCAACGAGATCATGTCCATCGGCGAGTTGATCGTCGAGATCATGCGCAAGGAAGTCGATGTGCCCCTCAGTGAGGCAGGCGACTTCGTGGGGCCGTTCCCCAGCGGCGCGCCGGCGATTTTCGCCGACCAGGCAGCGCGCCTCGGGCACTCCGTCGGGTTCATCGGCGCGTGCGGCGATGATGACTTCGGGGATTGCCTCGTCGCCCGGTTCGAGGCCGACGGGGTTGACGCCTCGCCTGTGGCGCGAATATCCGACGTCGCCACCGGCTGCGCCTTCGTCACCTACTTCAGCGACGGGGACCGGCGTTTCCTGTTCCACATCGCCAACAGCGCCGCCGGGTTCCTGCCCGAACCCACGCCTGACATGTTCGAGGGCGTCAAGTGGCTGCACATCTGCGGCTCCACGCTGTCGGCGGGCGAGGAGATGCGCACCCGCTGCTACCAGGCCTGTGAGCTTACCGTCGCCGCCGGGGGCAAGGTCTCCCTGGACCCAAACCTGCGCCCCGAACTACTCGGCGGCGAAGAAGCCGTGCGGCAGGTCTGCAAGCCGGTCGTCGACGTTGCGAGCCTGCTGCTGCCCAGTTCCAGCGAGGCGGAGATTCTCGCCGGAGTCAGCGGCTCGGATGCGGCGTGCCGCTCACTGCTCGACAGCGGCGCCGAGGTCATAGCCCTCAAGCAGGGCTCCGACGGCTGCAAGGTCTACTCCGCGGACGAGGAGGTCGAAGTGCCCGCCTTCACGGTGGAGGCGGTCGACCCGACCGGTGCCGGCGATTGCTTCGACGCGGGGTTCGTGGTCGGTCTCCTGGAGGAGATGAGCCTGCAGGACGTAGGCCGCTTGGCGAATGCCTGCGGGGGCCTCGGGGCCACGAAAAAGGGTCCGATGGAGGGTGCAGCCTTCCGGGCGGACGTGGAAGAATTCATCGCGGCCCACTGACGCGTCGGGGCCCCGCAAAAAAGTCTCAAAAAAACTTCAGCCACCATGGAACCTTTTCCTACGTAGGGCGTTAGTAGAAGAGACAACAGCTCGATCAGGGTAATACCTGCTTCGTCCATGGTGGTCTAACATCGGTCCTACAACCTTGGAAGAGGCACCCGCTAGGAATAGATAGGCGGTCGGGAACAGCGTCTGTTCATTCAGAGCGGGTTTTTTTTGCCTGCAGGTTTGGGTGCCCGGGGAGGAAGACGCGGGCGGTGACGGCGTGAATCAGTCTCCCGGCGTGTGGCACTGGTTACCACGAAGTGGAATCAGTGCTTGTGGCGTGTCTCCCACGCACCGGCACTGGGAGTGCCGGTGGCACCCGGCCATGTGATTTCGCGAACCGGCTGCCGTTCCCCCCATTCCTCTCAGGAAGGGGGACGGGGGGTAGGTGACGTTGGAGGCGGTGCCCACCTCGTCGTCAGCCCTATTCACCCATCGCCGCTTTGACCGCCTCGATATGCGCGGTGACCTCCGGGTGGCCCGGCACGTATCTCGCGGCTCGCTCCAGACAGAGCAGGGCCTTCTCGTTCTCGCCAAGACGATAGTATGTCCACCCGAGGGTGTCCAGAATCTCCGGGCTGTTCGGGTCCAGCCTGATGGCCTTGATGGCGAAGACAAGAGCTTCGCGAGGCTTGTTGAGGCGCGCCACGAGCAGATAGGCAAGATTGTTCAGGCCGTGAAGGTCCCTGGGCGCCAGCTTCACTGCCATCCGGTAGGCGGCCTCGGCGTCCTCCAGACGTCCCAGTCGCTCGTAGGCAATGCCGGCTCTGCCCTGCAATTCCGGATCATCGACGTTTCTCTTGAGGCCGGCCTCAGCCTTCTTCAGGGCCTCAGGGTACCGTCTGAGTTCGATGCAGGCGTCGATCACGCCGAGTTGTGACGCGCGCGCATGCGGCGAGTACGTGAGGGCCTTCTCGTAGGCCTCGAGCGCCTTTCTGGGACTGTGAGTCTGCATGAGCGCGTGTCCCCTGAGTTCCTGTGACCACGCGTCCTCGTTCGTGGCCTGCTCGAGGGCGTCCAGCTCGCGGAGCGCGTCGAGGGGCCGTCCGGCTCCCACCATCAGGGTGGGCTTCAGCACCCAGACATTCCTGTCCTCTTTGCTGAGTCGTTTCGCGTGATCGATGGCCGCGAGTGCACCGTCGATGTTTTCGTTGAGCTCCCGGAAGCTGGCAAGAATGAGTTGGTTCTCCAGGGCCCGCCGCCGGTTCCAGGTGTAGCGGAGGAGCCGTGCCTCGGTGGCCGCCTCATCCGCGCCCTCCACGGCCAGCGCGTAACCCTCCAGCATCACCATGGCCGGAGCCTGGCGTGTACGCGCATCCACGGTGCTGCGCACGGCCCGTGCGCCGTCGATGTCCCCCGCGCGCAGCAGCTTGACCGCGCGCGCAAGGCTCACCTGGGCGGCGGCCGCATCTGCGGCCGACACGTGGATCACGCTGGTGCCGGAGGCCAAGACGGCCGCTAACAAGCCGCCCAGCACGAGCAATACGCCAACGCTCCAGAGGGCCGGTCGGCGCACCGCGCCCCAGTCGATGTCCTTGCGAGGTCGTCGGCGACCACTCTCGGGCTTCGGCGGGCCGGCGCGCCGGCGTGCGCCCACCTTCGTGCCGCTCTCTCGCGTCCTACTCCCGCGGTCGGTGCGCTTCGACTTGGACTTCCTACGCGGGGCAGGCGCGGGCGGGGGCTTCCTGCGCTCGCCTCAGCAGACCGCTTCCGGCCAGGCCTTCAGGCGGTCGTGGGCAAACGTGATGCATTCGTGGTACAGGTGCAACTGCATCTCCAGAATGTCCTCGTGGGAACACGCGAGCGCATTGTCGCCGCTGAACCCCACAGGGCACTCCAGGGTGAAGGACATCGCGCCGCTGGTATGGAACAGCGCGCTGGTCAGGTTGAAGGGCGGACCCGATGGCTGGTCACCGTCTGGCTGCGGTGTGAAGGGCTCGGCGCACGGCAAGCCCACCTGCTCATATCTGGCCTTCAGCCGCCGCGCGAACTCGGAGCACTCGCGCTTCACGTACATCGGCACGTACGCGGGTTCAAGCACCGCAACCGATGACGGGTGCCCATGCAGCCCGCAGATGAGCTCCGGGGCCTCTTCGCGGGCGACCCTCATGATCGCGGGGGCCTCCGGCCCCATGGGCGCGAAGAACTCGTCGTGCATCGGGTTGATTCCATCATCATTGAAGTAAGCGCCCAGGAAGCCCACATTGCTCCCCCGCATCGGGTGCTTCGCCTTGCACTGGGGCCAGTTGCACAGTGTGCCGTCGCTGTACGTGCCCTGGGCCCAGTAGCGCACCTCGTAGGGCTCGCAGCCGACGAAGCAGCCCGGCGCGAAGCGCGCGGTACCGTCGGGGTTCGCGGTGGGGATGATCAGCAGGCGACATGTCTCGGCGATCTCCCGCAACTCCGGCCAGGCCTTCCCGCGCAGGTCCTCGCCCGTCTCCATGATCTGCATCATGTTGACGCAGCCCGTGCTGCCGTTGGTTTCCTCGCCATGCACCGGCCCGAGGAGGATCACCACGGGCCTCAGCCGGTCGCTCTTGTCCGCGTAGGCCGTCAGGTCCCTCGCGCCCACCGCGGAGTTGAAGTTCGCCTTGCTGACGAAGGGCTCTCGGTCGCCATACGCGACCACATAGAAGGGCCTGCCCCCCGGCGAGATGCCAATCTGCGTCACCTCGCCCTTCTCCACCGCCTCAATGCGTCTGTAGATGGTCTCAACGTCCCCGGCCCAGAAGTCCGGGTGCTTGCAGGTGAAGCATGGCTCGAAGTCAGGTCTGTGCTCCATCGATGCGGCGGCTCCCCTCGGACCGGTGCGGGCCGGGGTTGTGTTGAAGAAAGGGAATCATGGGCACGGGGTGTCCCGCATTGCGGGACGGGGCCCCGTGCAGGGCACCCCACGTCCATGCGTCACTAGTCTCTCAACACAACTACAGGTCCAGCTCACCGGCTGTAGTCCAGCAGCAAGTCGACCCACGTGACCGACAGCGGGGGGTCGGCTTTCTCCGTTTGCGTAGAGTATACCAGTGTTATGTCATTCTCGCCGAGTCTCCACCAATCGGCCGGAATCTGGAGCTTGTGCTCGCCCCGTTTCCACCAGTCCTTCTCGAACAGGAAACTCTCGTGGTTGCCCTTGCTCGGATCAATCGCCACCACGCCCCGCCGGGCTCTCTCCTCCTCGCTGCGGCCCACGATGGTCACGGGCCCGTGGCCATTGATGTACACCGCAAGCTGTTCGTCCTCCTCAAGCGGCCGGCAGTAGACGATCGCCGTAGCCTGCACCTCGTATCCTGCCTGCT
>JALGSS010000777.1 GCA_029821745.1 Candidatus Zipacnadia bacterium | reverse complement strand
GGCGAGCCCGTGCAGGTGCGATCCAGGCTCACGCGGATGCGCGGGAAGTTCGCCGAGACCGAGGGCACGCTGCTTCTGAGCGACGGAGACATCGGCGCGACCGCTACCGCCAAGTTCTTCGTCACCCGACGAGAACGAGACACGGCGCAGAGCCCGGTGCTGACCTTCGCCGCCCGGCACGCCGTAATCTGCGACCTGTTCGGCACCCTCGTTCCGGTCTTCCCGATTGACGTATACCACGAGAACCTCGCGGCTGTGGCGGAAGTGCTCGGAATGGATTGCGAGCCGTTCTCCACCGCCTTCGCCGAGGGGCGCGTGGACCGCTTCACCGGCAAGATTCCCAGCATCCGCGAGAACTTCCGGCAGATTGCCCGCCAGGCCGATCTGCCCGTCACCGACGGGCAGATCGAGCGCGCCGCGCAGGTGAGGCTGCAGCTCACGCGCAAGATGCTCATGAACCCGTTTCCGGACGCTCTCGCGCTGCTGTCAAGGCTGCGCGATGCAGGGCGATTCATCGCCCTGCTCAGCGACTGCTCACCTGACGTGCCTGAACTGTGGTCGGAGACGCCGCTGGCTGAGTTCTTCTCCGACCCGATCCTGTCGTGTGTCGAGGGCGTCAAGAAGCCCGAGCCCCGCGCATACCAATTGACCTGCGAGCGGGCCGGAATCGACCCGTACGAGACGGTCTTCGTGGGCGACGGCGGGAGCAATGAACTCGCGGGAGCGCGTGACGTGGGCATCTGCCCCGTGCTCATCGATCGCGGCGAGACCGACGCGTTCCGCATCGACGCGTCGCAGGAGTGCGACACCATCGTTACCGATCTCACCCAGGTGCTGCCCCTCATAGGCCTGGAGGCCGTGAGCGAGTGAACCCCGATGCTGTTTGATTCGGTCATGCTGGCGCGGATTGCCGCCGACCTACAGCGCACCGTCATCGGCGCTCGCGTTCAGCGCGTGTTCATGAGCGGGCTGGATGAAATCGTGCTGGACCTGCGGCGCAAGCTGCCCAGGCCCCAGCTCATGCTCTCCTGGTCGGCGGAGTTCGGTCGGGCCCATCTGTGCGCTGATGCCGTACCCGGTCCCGTCACCAATCTGCCCATCGGCGATATCCTGCGCAAGCACCTGCGGGGCGCGACATTAGTCGGCGCGCGCCAGGTGTCCTTCGATCGCATCCTGCATCTTGATTTCGCGAACTGCGTCGGCCTCGGACCCGCGTCGAAGGCCTCCCTGGTGGCTGAGATCATGGGCCGCCACGCGAACCTAGCCTTGCTGGACGAGGATGAGACGATCATCGCATGCGCGAAGCATGTGCCGGCCCGAGTCAACCGCTACCGCGAAACCCTCCCCAATCTGCAGTACACACCGCCTCCCGGTTTCGGCCGTCTTGACCCGCACTATGTCACGCCGCAGGCTCTCGCTCACGCTGCGGGCGGCAGAGACGACGTGGCGCTGCGCAAGTTCATCCGTGGGACAATCAACGGCGCCAGCGACCTGCTCCTGGACGAGCTTGCCGTTCGCTCCGGCGTGCCCGATGACTCCGCGGTGGATCGTCTTCCCGCCGGCTGGGAAGACGCGATCTGCGCGGCGCTGGTGGACATCATCGCTGAAACGGAAGCGGAAGGGCCGGCGTTCCTCTACGCACACGAGACCGGCCCGGCTTCGCCCGAGTTCGCCTATCCTCTCGTGCTGCAATCGAGCCTGGACTTGACCAGCGCCCGCACCGAGGACCTCAGCGAGGGTCTCGAGGAACTGGTTCACTTCAAGCAGGTGGGACGGCGCATCCGCGAGCGCAGCGACCGGCTGCGGGGCTTCGCGCAGCGTGCTCTGAAGAAGGCCATCGCTCGCGAGAAGGAGCGCCGCAAGGCACTCAATCAGGCCGACGACGCGGAGAACCTGCGGCGGCGCGGAGAGCTGATTTTGGCGAACCTGCACGCCATCCCCTCCGGCACGGAGGAAGTCAGCGTCACCGACTACTATGACCCAGAGCAAGGCCAGATCACGATCCAGCTTGACCCCAACTACTCCGCGAAGGAGAACGCCCAGGCCATTTTCGCCCGCTACAAGCGCGCGCAGCGGATTCGCGACCGCGTGCCGGAGCTTCTGCGCCGGGCCGTCGTCGAGCGCGAGTACGTCGAGGGCCTCATCGACCAGATCAACACCGCCGACAGCCTCTCCCAACTCGGTGAGATCGAGCACGAGATGCTCAAGGGCGGGTACATCGGCGAGCAGGCGCAGCGCAAACACAAGCCGCCGACGATGGGAGCCATCGAACCGAGCCGGTCCGCCTCCAGTGACGGGTACGCGATCCTGTACGGGAAGACCGGCGCGCAGAATGACGCCGTCATCCGCGCCGCGAATCCCGACGACCTGTGGTTCCACGTGAAGGAAGGGCCCGGCGGGCACGTCGTCGTCCGGACCGATGGCCGCCCGGACCAGGTCCCGGAGACGACCATCGAGCAGGCCGCCGGGATGGCCGCCGCTCTGAGCCGCTGGCGCACCGACCGCCGCGCCGACGTCAACTACACTGAGGCCAAACACCTGCGCAAACCTAGGGGCGCGCCTCCGGGCTTCGTCACCTACAAGGACTTCAAGACCGTCACTGTCGCGCCTGTGCGACTCCCCGACGCCAGGGGGCCCGACAACGATGGGTAGCCTTGTTCCATTCCGGGAAGGGAGGCCATTCAGCCCCCACTGCAGCCTTTTCAGCAGTCTCTGACGTTGCCGTATGATGTGGATGTGGACGCGACTACCGCACGCACACCACTACGTCAAAGGCAGGGACAGGCATGAACCCCCAGAAAGACAGAGTAACCGCAGCGATCCTGGGCATTCTTCTCGGCAGTCTTGGCATCCACAAGTTCTACCTGGGCGACACGCAGAAGGGGATCATCTATCTCCTGCTGGGGTGCGTTGGCGTCGGCGGCGTCCTGGGACTTGTGGATGGGATCATCTACCTGACGAAGACCGACGAGGACTTCCAGGCCAACTACATGAACTGGTTCTGCGGTCCCTCGCCGGGCTCCACCGGCGGCGACGACTACGGCACGCCGCCCAGTTCGTAGCCGCGCACAGGCAAGTTTGACCACTCGCAGGGGGGGCTTCACCCCAGGACTCGCGCGGCGCTGTCATGCGCGCCTTGTGCTGACGCTGGGAGGCCCCCGCTTTCGCTATGCCATCGTCTATCCGGGCGGCGGCGCTGAGTTCCCGGGGGTATGTCTCATGGCCGATCGAGATTACCAGTTCGGCACCCACACAGATTGTCCCGATCTGGTCCCTCAGTTGACCCGTCTGAG
>JALGSS010000776.1 GCA_029821745.1 Candidatus Zipacnadia bacterium | reverse complement strand
AACGGTGGTACTCGTGCTCGGACTGCTCTGCCTGTGCGCAATCGCGGGACCTTGTGTGGGAGCCAACGGGGACGATAGCGGCGACACGCTGCCGGGCCTCGCCTTCGCCTTCTTCCATGACACGGCGCTGCAGCGGCCGGCCAACCATGGCGTGGACCCGCAGGTGAACATGGACCTCGAGGGCTACAACGACTGCTCGAAGCTGTGGCTCGGCTCGGTCAGACTCCCGGCGGCCGGCGAGGTCACCTTTGAGGCCGAGTGTGCTCAGGGACTGCGGCTGTTCATCGACGGGAACCGGATCATCGACGGCTGGGGCCCCGACGGCGAGCGTTCAGGCACTGTGACCGCAACTGGCGGGGACGTGGTCCCGATCCGGGTCGAGTATTACCATTTGGGGGGCGAGTCCTACGTGAAGCTCTACTGGTCGTGGGCCGGCCAGGAGAAGGAACTCGTGCGCGAGTCGGCCTTCTCGCACTCCAACGAGGATCTGCAGCACGTGAAGGCGATCCGCGAGGGCAAGGAGTGGGT
Organism: Candidatus Zipacnadia bacterium; assembly: GCA_029821745.1. Classification (GTDB taxonomy): domain Bacteria; phylum Armatimonadota; class Zipacnadia; order Zipacnadales; family JABUFB01; genus JALGSS01. The sequence goes on along the minus strand of JALGSS010000776.1, from coordinate 2,287 downwards.
CGGACTCGGCAACCAGGGCCCCACGCCACGCCTGGACATCGCGGTTCTCTCCGCTCCCGGCGGCGATGAGGCCTTCGCGTCCAGCACGTATGAGCCCGGCCATCCCACGCCAGGCCCGGCAGACACGCCGATCGTCCTCCGCGAGGGCCCGCACCTGTTCATCGACGACCTGCTCATCGAGACGAGTGCGGGCATCACGCGCCATGTGAACCGGCCCGTCCGTGATCCGGAGATACCCAACCCCATCGTCACAGGTCCGGAAGACCGCAACTTCCAGCCATTCATGACTGTTGTGCGGGACCCAGAGACATCCCGGTTCCGCATCTGGTATGGGGCCTGGAAGGACTCCAAGGACCAGGTTTCATCCCACATTGGGTACATGGAATCCGAGGATGGGATCCACTGGCTCCGACCCTACAGGGCGCTGGAGGACCCGGCCCCCATCCAGTTCGGCGACAGCGTCATTGATGAGGGCCCGGACTTCGCCGATCCGTCGACCCGCTTCAAGCTTGGCTGGTGGGCGGACGGCGGCCTGAAGATCGCCACATCCCCAGATGGCATCAACTGGACCTCGATCTCTCCGCAACCGGTTCTGCGCCACAACCACGACATCACGAATATCTGGCGCGACCCGATCCGCGGCCGGTATGTGGCGACCGTCAGCGTATACACCACGGGGCCCCGATGGTCCGGCACGCGCCGCGTCACGATGCAGAGCGTGAGCGATGACCTCCTGCACTGGGAGGTTCCGTGGTACATCATCACCCCCGCTGAAGGGGTCGATGAGGGCGAGATACAGTTCTACGCGATGAACGGGTACATCGCCCGGGGGGATCTGTGGATCGGTCTGGTGAAGGTGCTGAGGGATGACCTGCGAGCCGAGGGCACTCCCGAGGGCGCGTATGGGATCGGCTACACGACCCTCGCCTGGAGCCGCGACGGGAGGCACTGGGTGCGCGACCCGGAGCCCTTCTTCGAGCCTGACCCCGACGCGGGAGCGTGGGATCACGCCCACGCGTGGCTCGACTACCAGGTCCCGGTTGACGATGAGGTTTACATCTACTACGGCGGATACAAGAGCGGGCACAAGATGAACCGGTTCGAGGAGCGGCAGATCGGCCTCGTGCGGATGCTCCGCGACCGCTACGTGGCGCGAGTCGCCGGGGATGCGGAAGGCATGCTGCGAACGCCCCCCGTGGAGTTTGAAGCGGGGCGGATCACGGTGAACGCGAAGGTGGTGGGCGATCTGCGGGTCGCGGTTCTCGGTGCCGACGGCGAGCCGCTGCCGGGGTTCTCAGCCCAGGACTGTGACCCAATCAGCGGCGATTCCGTCGCCCACTCGGTCTCCTGGAACGGCGTCGCCGAGATCCCGCGCGAAGGGCCCGTGCAGTTGGAGTTCCGCCTGCTTGATGCGGAGTTGTACTCCCTTGAGCTGACGGCGCGGTAGGCCCTCGCCTCACGGGCCATCGATGATGCGCAGGTAGCCGTCTCGGCACACCACGGCGATTTCGGCCTTGTTGTCGCCGTCCATATTCACCGCCCAAAGGCTGTTTCCTGCGGGGATCGGCGCTTCCTCGAGTCCGTCTCCGTTGATGTCCGCCGAGCCCCCCGGCGTCCTCCCGGGGCTCTTCCACGTCCCCGCTTCGACCTTGAGAAGGCCCACGGGCGGATGTGGGCGAATACTCATCCTGCACGCGGGAGCGTGCCGCAACACCCACCGCTCAGACGCCTATGGAGGTCCCGGAATGATGCAGCTTCTGCCTTGTCTGCTTGTGCTCACGCTTCTCCTGAGTGTTGCCTGCGCCGATACAGCTCTCTTCGACTTCGAGGATGAGGCCGAAGTGTCGACCTGGACCATCCGCGCGGCGACCCAGGACAATCTCGTCCAGTCTTCGCAGTTCGCCACCTCGGGCGCGACCTCGATGCTGTTCACGACACCCGTCTGGAAGGAGGGCATGGAGCAGTGGCCCGCCTTCGAGGGCAAGCCGCCCGTTGCCGACTGGAATGGATTCGACCGCCTCATGGTCGACATCACCAATCCGGACGAAACGCGCCACTTCCTGGTCCTCTACGTCTCCGACAGCAAAGTGCCGTTCCGGAACGGTCTCAACTATCGCTTTGACTTGCCCCAGCGTGGGTTCAAACGGTACTTCATCCCGCTGGCGAACTTCCCCGAGGCTGTCAACCGGGGCGACATCTCGATTTTGCACTTCTTCACCCAGCGCCCCGAGGCGGATATGCACCTGCACTTCGACAACATCCGATTGCTCAAGCCTGGGGAGACGCC
>JALGSS010000775.1 GCA_029821745.1 Candidatus Zipacnadia bacterium | reverse complement strand
TGAAGATCGTCGTCCGCGCCAAGTCCGTGAAGATGGTGATCGGCAAGATCGAGGTGAAGAAACTGGAGGACCTGGCGCTCTTGGACTTCGTGCGCTTCGTCGAGCCCAGCCCGCAGTAGCAGGGCACGAGACAGGCATAGCCAGCGCGCCCTGCACTGAGCCGCCGCGGCCCCTCCCATTGGCCGCGGCGGTTGTCTTCCTGGGCGACTGTGACGGAGTCGGCGAGCCCCGTGGCTGGGCAATTCGCACACACTGGTTCCACTTCGTGGTAACCAGTGCCCCCCGTCGATATCAGCTTCGCGAGGTCAGATGACCGGGTGCCACTGGTCCCGCACTGCGGGACCAGCGCACTGCGGGACCAGTGTGTATCGAGACCACGACCCCGGCCGGATACTTCGGATAGGACTCTCGTAGTCCGGGCGCTCCGCACGACTCACGGCAACACCCCGCAGGCTGAAGACCTGCGGCTACGTACGGCAACGATTACATGGATGCCTTCTCCCAGAAGGAGAAGACACCCGTCGCCGGCGAATTGTCCTTCAGCACATCGATCAGGGAGGGCTTTGCATGGAGTTTCCGAGCTTTGATCTTGCCGGGAAGAAAGCGCTGGTCACGGGGGGCAGTCGCGGGATTGGGCGCCACGCGGCTCTGTCTCTGTCGAACGCTGGCTGCGAGGTTGTCATCACCGGCCGCGACGCCGATGCCCTCGCTGAATCCGCCGCGGACATTGAGAGCATCGGCGGCACCGTGCATCAACTCATCGCAGACCTGTCCGACACAGACGCGGCAATCGAGATGGCGCGGGAAGCCGACGAACTTCTCGGGGGTGTGGACATCCTGGTGAACAATGCGGGGATAACCTTTCCCGAAAGCGCTCTCGAGACCACCGAGGAGCACTGGGACACCACTCTCGACGTGAATCTCAAGGCCCCCCTGTTCATCAGTCAGCAGATTGCGCCGGGGATGATCGAGCGCGGGGGCGGGAAGATCATCATGGTCTGCTCGAACGCGGGTCTGGTGGGGCTGGCGGATCACGCGGCCTACTGCGCCTCGAAGGGCGGGATGGTCCTGCTGACAAAGACCCTCGCGATCGAGTGGGCGCGACACAAGATCAACGTCAACGCCATTGCGCCGACCGTCATCCTCACACCGATGGGGGAGCAGGTGTGGGGCGCCCCGGAGAAGCGCGACCCCATGCTCGCCAAGATCCCCGCCGGGCGATTCGGCAAGCCCGTCGAGGTCTCCGGAGTCGTTCTGTTCCTGGCCTCATCGGCCTCCGATTTGATGCACGGGGAGACGGTGCTCGTGGACGGAGGCTACGCCGCGCAGTGAGGCGTCTCCAGGGCTATGCCGGATAGCCGTGGGGTGGATGCCGTACAATCGACGGGGCCCCACGGAGGCCCTCAGGTGCTTTGCACGGGGCCCCGTCACATCCCGCAGCGCGGGATGACACCCCGTGCCCATGATTGGCGTTTTTCAACAGAACCCTCCCACACCCCTACTCCTGGGCCTTGCCAAACACGTGATCGGGGACAAGCGACAGGATCGGTGGGAGTTCGGCGCTCAGGGCGAGAGTGTTGTCTTCGAGGACGCCCTCATCGGCGCGAGTAGTCTCAAGAGTCCAGGTTGCGCCGGCGTGCTCGCCGACCGCCACCTTGACGGTCACCGTGCCTTGGTTGGGTCTCGTTTGCCCGGTCGCCACGAGTTCTTCCGTCGGGCTATACACGTTGACCCGCACCGTCTCGACGCCACTGCCCGCAACCGTCACGCTGAATTCCTTCACGCCTTCGGGCACGGCGAAATACAGCCGCTTGGCCCCGAAGATGAAGGAGGCTGTGTTCCCGGTGAACAGCCCCACCGGGACATTGGCGCTCACCAGTGAGTACGCGCAGGAGCCCGCCGAGGCCCCCAGGAAGTACACGCCGTCCTCCTCCGGAGTGAAGGTGACCGTTCCCGCCTGTGCGTGGGGAATCTGCCCCGTAGCCAGCTTCTCCAGGTTCGCCCTCCGCAGTTCCCACACGAGCAGCGACTCGTACCGCCCGACCCGGCGGTTTTGCAGGACGATTTCCACCGGCTCTCCGGCCTTCACCGCGAGAGCAAACATGTTGTCCCGCCGCAACTGCATCGGCGGGAACTTCACCGTCTCTCCTGTCACTGGAGGGAGGGCCAGCTTTGGCGTTCCCTCCGTATTGTCGAAGATGGCCAGTGACCAGTCCTCTTCGGTTTCGCGGGGCTCTTGCCACGCCTTCAGCCCACCGGAGTGGATCGCCTTGTTTGCCCAGGCGAACCACCGGAAGTAGTCCGGATGGTCCTCGTCATACTTGGGGCCCTCGTAGAAGATCCAGTACCCGTCGGTGACGTCGGAGATCATCACCGCGTTCTTGCCGCAGAACTCGGGATCAGCCCCCCTGACAACGGGATCGATCCCGCCCGCGTAGATGTACGGAATCCCGGCCGCCTTCGGGACCTCCATGCCACGCAGCAGCTTCGCACGGTTGGCCTCAAGCGCTTCCTTCTGAGGGAGGAACCGTGACGAGCGGCCGTAGGTCCACGGATCGGCGAGAATGATCGGGGCCTTCTCGGTGGACCACTCGGGATAGCACGCCTTCACCATGAAAGGCGTGCCCGGCGCGGGGTAGATGCAGAACTGGAAGGCCGGGTCGTACTCATCCACAGCTTCCCTCAGCGTCCGGCACCGCTCACGCCAGTGGTTGACCTGGAACTCGGCGAACTGCTCCTCGAAGCCCTGCTCTTTCAGCCAGGACGCCCGCTCATTGAGTGCGAGGTCGGGTAGCTCGATGCCCTCGGCCTCGGCGAACTTGTCCATGATCGCCTTGTCGTACGAGAGGGAGTACAGATTGCCCTGCTTGCCCGCCGCGTAGTTCTCATAATCCAGGAACACGCCCATCAGATGCTCGTTCGCAGCGCTGATTTTCGCGTATTCCACGATGTACTTCGTCGTCCACGCCCAGAACTCGTCGGAGTTGACACTCCAGAGCGCTTGCTCGCCCCCGTTGGCCCACACGACGCGCTTGCCGTCGGCGGACTCGTCTTTTGGTGCCGCGAGGGTGCCGCGCATCCACGGCATGTGGTAGATCCCGTACTTCTCGCACCACTCCGTGACCTCGACGACCTCGTCCAGTTGGTCATGGCCCCGCCGGGGCGAGAAGACATT
>JALGSS010000774.1 GCA_029821745.1 Candidatus Zipacnadia bacterium | reverse complement strand
CCGCAGGGCCGTTGTGCCATGTCAGGCGAATCCGTGGGGCCCCGCCGATTGTGCGTCATCGGCACCCCACGGCTAGTCGGCAGTAGGCGCACCGTCCAATTCTAGCTGCGGGGTAGCGAGACCGGTACCCGATCTCTATGACCGGGGCCCCGCAGGGCCGTTGTGCCATGTCAGGCGAATCCGTGGGGCCCCGCCGATTGTGCGTCATCGGCTCCCCACGGATAGTTCACGCTCTCCGATACAACCTTCTCCGTGCGTTCCCTCGTTGGCTTCGGCGGCGGCTACATGTCCAGGATCTGCCGCATCGTGGCGGCAGTGTCCTCGATCGGGGCAGTGCCGGGCGAGACCTCGGACAGCACGGGGTCTGTGTAGCCGATCTTGCGTAGTTCAGCCATGACTGCCGGGAAGTCCACATCGCCCTCAAGCAGTGGCGTCCACTCGTACCCCTGTCGCTTGAAGTCCTTGAAGTGGACCTTCATCACGTGCTTGCCGCAGATGCGCACCCAGTGCTCCGGGTAGCCGAACACCACCATGTTCCCGGTGTCGAAGAACAGGCCGACCTTGGGGCTCGCGCACTCGTCGCAGAACCGAGCGAACTCCATGGGGCTGAGCAGGAACTTGTTCCACACGTATTCGATGGCCAGATTCACATCCAGCTCTTCAGCGTATGGTGCGAGCTTCTGCATCGCCTGCAGCGAATTTGCGTAGGCCTCATTGTAGTACAGGTCTGCCGGGAGGCCACCGAGAGTGAGGAGCATGTTGTCGACGCCGAGGGCCTTGACGACGTCGAGGGCGCGCTTGACCGTGTCGATGCTTTGGGCGCGGACCGCGTCGTCGTTGGTCATGAGGTCCTTGGGGCTCTCGCGGAAGCTGGGGCACACCGAGGTGAGCTCAATACCCGCGTCGGCGGCGCGTGCGGCCAGTTTCTCCAGTTCGGATGCGGGTGTGTCCAGCGTGATCTCGCCCTCGTCAGTGATGACGAGTTCGAGCGCCTCGTAGCCGGCGCTTTTCGACTTCTCCAGCAGTTCATCGAACGACCAGTCACGCGGCGTGATGATGCAACTCAAGCCAATCTTCATCGGAAGGTCTCCCTTTTTGGTTGACATGGTCCCTGTCTGCCGTCCGCCATGGCGTGGCCGGCAGAGCAGCCGCGCGCTTTCCGGCGCACGGCAGCGGAGCATTTCGCCATGCGGGCGCGGTCTCCTTCATGCGCACAGACCATCGGCAGGAGTTTGCCGCCCGGCCGTAGAATACTGCTCACAGGTACGAAAGACGGGGGAGGCCCTATGGCCACAGTGCTTGCCGTTCTTACCAGCGGGCGGAGACAGGGCTTCACCTCGCGGCTTCTGGCGGCCGCAGTTGCAGGTCTGGAGAGTGTGGACGGAGTCTCCGCCGATGTGCTGCACACCCACGACTTCGGCTTCGGCCCGTGCGATAGCTGCTTCGCGTGCGTTCGGGACCCGGCGCACGTGTGCGTGCTGGACGATGATTTCGGGCGTGGGGGCGAGGGGGAAATCTTCCAGCGCCTGCAGAACGCGAACGGCTTGCTGATTGCAGATCCGGTGCACAACTGGAGCCCCAGCGCGTCCGCCCGGCTATTCATCGAGCGCTGCTACCCCTTCATCTGGAGCGGCGGGCTGAGAGGAATGCCGGCGGGCTCCATCTCCTGCGCGAGTAACCAGGGAATGCAGCGGGAGGCCATGCGCGAGTTGTGCAAATGGTTGTTCGGTCTGCGCACACGGTACGTGGGTGGCCTGGACGCGCACGTGGCGCAGTTTGATGCGGCGTCGCAGCAGGCAAGCGCCCTTGGCACGGCGCTCGGGAAGGCCGCGCTTCGGGATGCCCAGAGGGGCAGAGATAAATGGAGCGATACCGACTGCTTCACCCACTACGCCACACAAGCCCCGTGGAACGCTCTCGAGCCATACATCGAGAATCTGACCCGGGGGGCGATGATGGCGAGCAAGTCTGTGATGCAGGAGGCCCTGGCCGACGAGACCTTCGAGAACCCCGAGGCCGTTGAGCACCTCAAGCTGGCCCAGGAAGAGTTCCAGCACACGATCCCCTACTACCATGTCGGTGACATGGAGCAGGCAAACGCGTCACTGGTAAAGGCCAGCGCGCACTGGACCAAGGCGACATGGCTTGAGTTCCTCCAGGACCAGGTCATCGGCGCCGACCAGCCTGAGAACTACCGGCCACTGCCCGATGAGGATGACTGAGTGCGTCCGTAGGACGAGGGCTACTCGCCGCGTATCTCGTAGGCCCCGAAGTTGACCTTCTTGGCGTGCCCGATGAGCTCCGGATACGGAGTGTCCGTCCCGGTCACGAAGCCGATGTTGTAGTTCTCTCCGTCGAAGCGTCCTGTCAGGGACTGGTCCTCGTAGATGAACCAGTGCGCCCCGATGCACCACGGTTGCTCCAAAGCGGTGCGGATGTACTCGGCGTACTGGATGCCCCGGTCTTCCTGACTCTTGACCGGTCCGAGACCTGTGTGGAACATCCCGCGGTCCACGGCTCCGAAATGGAACTCCCCGATGAGAACGGGCTTGCCGAGCTTCTCAATCTGCCGTCCGCGTCCGATGATGTTCGGCGACCGGCCGTAGATGTTGTAGGAAACTACGTCGCAGTAGTCCCGGGCGACCATGACCACTTCATCCGGCGCAACGGCGAACCGGGGCCCGAGGTAGAGCTGGTTCGGCGCATGCTTCTTCATCAAGTCGGCGACGACTGTGAAGTAGCGTGTCGCGAAGTCGGCCAGTAGCGCCCCGAGGTCAGCGCGGATTGCGTCGTTCATCTTCCCCGGGAGTTTGGCGGGTTCTCCTTGCAGCG
>JALGSS010000773.1 GCA_029821745.1 Candidatus Zipacnadia bacterium | reverse complement strand
CGGGTCCAGAGGACATATGCGACGTCAGCCATGCCCATCGGCATGCCCGGATGGCCGGAATTGGCCTTCTCCACGCCGTCCGCAGACAGGAAACGGATCGTGTTGACGGCCAGTTGGTCGATGGTGGGGTTGGGGGACATTCGTATCGCTCCTGAAGACTAACGCATTGTCGCCGGCGGTTGCTGGTCGTGTCTTATTGGTCGCCGAATTCTATAGGGTATCGGCGAAGAACTCAAGGTCGGCGTCTGCGCGGCACATAGTCGGACGGCTATCGGGGCGCGGCTTCGCCCGTGTCCCAGTTGAAGAGAACAGCGGCGTCCCCGAGCTCGAAAGTCCAGCGAGTCTCTCCCTGCCTGCAAGTGACAACTGCGGGCTCCTGACCCGTTGGCGCCCAGGTGATGGCTGTGGCGTGGCGCCAGGACTGGGCCTTCTTACGGACGCGCACCGTCATCATGCTGAAGTCGCCTCCCCCGTGTCTGTCTTCACCAGTGAGAGCTTCCGCAGACGCAGTCGCGCCATCTCTTGCCAGGGGCTCGATACGGAGCTTGCACCGCTCTGACTGGGCGATGAACGCACCGTCGACCTGGGTGAGTTCCTGCTGCTCCGGGTGGAAGCGCAATTCGAGGTCGCGCGACTGGTCGACATCAATGTCATCAAGCACAAGCAGCGTGTTGGGCTTCAGGAACAGCAAGTGTCGCTGGAAGCGTTGCAGGCCAAGATCAGACGGGTAGGCCTCAGTGCCGTCACCGGCGATGTGGTCGAGAAGTGGGGTGGACACAGCGGTGGTGACTCGCGGATGGGCTTTGGCTTTCAGCATCTCCGCGCCCTGGAACCACTGCTTGCCCTCGCCGAACTGGCCCTTGCCGTCGATCAGCAGTGTGTTGTGCTGGCCGGTCCACTTGCTCCGGTAGCCGTCGTCGCGGATCAGCCACTCCCCGCAGCCGAAGACGAGAAAATGGTTCACATCCGGATGCACATGCCCGCCGCCGGGGTCATAGGTGAAGGCGTCAATCGCCTGATGCCCGATGTGTGGACCGCACTTGAAGACCACGAGGGCCTCGTCGCCCTGCCAGCCGGTCCGTGCCGATACCAGACCCATGTCCGCGAAGTGCCGAAGGGTGGGCAGATCCGTGGGAGGCCTGGGCTTCACGCGTGGGTCGTACCATATCAGCCCGAGCCACCGGGCCGAGGCGGCGTCAACGTTGGCCTCGTCGACCTGCAAGGCGGACCACTGGGCATAGGGGTCGGCATACTCCGCCGCGAGAGCGCGAAGGATGTGATCCGGCCCGTACCAGTTTCCGCGAGGGCAGTCGGCGATGTCCACAAGCACGTTCCTGGAGGTCCATGATCCCCGGGGCAGGCTCAGATACTGCCAGTAGGCCGCGGTATTGCGCCACCACGGGTGATCGAACATGTCTTCTCCGAGAAGCTGGCGCGCGAGGAACATGAACTTGAGCAGATACTCCGCACCGTATTGCCAGTACCCGACGCCCTCATGGCTGGCGCCGTCGTCCCCGAGGGCCGCCATGCTCTTGCGGAATTTCTCGCGGGGGAGCCCGATCCAGCGGTCCGCGTTCTCAACCTCGTCGAACAGGGCGAATCCCGCTGCAGACATCCCGCAGACATCCACCCAGAGGTGATTCTGCATGTAGGATCGCCGCCACCAGGCCTGCCCGGTCGCAGCAGCTTCGAACATAGCTCCCGCGCGGCGAGTGAGGGTCTCGCGGATTGTCGTGCGCGCGTCCTCCCCGAGCCCGTCGTAGCACCAGTCGTACACCAGGGCGAGGCCGAGAAGCTGGTGCCCCGTCGCGAGGTCCATTCCATCGATTCGTCCCAGGCCCCAGGTCTTGTACGAACACGACGCTATGGCCCACGCGCGAGCGCCGTCGAGATACGTGTCCTCTCCGGTCAGCGCGTAGGCCATCGCCATGTAGGGCATGGCATTGCCCACGCCGCGTTGCCAGAGCTGTTCGGCGCCGCTGAACCCGTCGTCCTCGCGGTACGCGGGCGGCCCGGACTTCACATACCGGTCCGCGAGGGCCCGCACTTCCTCCCACAGTGGCGCATGAGTGGTCTTGATGGCCTCACGCAGCGCGTCGACCCGCGCCGCGTCTATGTAGATCCGTGGGTGCACGCCACGGGCGCGCTCGAGTTCGGGCGGCACGGGGTCGAGAGCGTACTGGGCGAATATACTGAGCACATCGATCTCCTCAATCCGGACGTCGTCCAGGCGCGCCTCAATCTCCGTCGCTGCGCTGGTACCCTTCTCAAGGGCCACCCAGAACTTGATCGTGTCCTCGGGCGCCTTGAACTCACCCACGAGCTGCTGCCACTCGCCCATACGCGCCTCATCGTAGGTTGATGTGTTGGCCCGCCCGAGTTGGACGGCCGGGTCGGCAGCAAGGAACTCGCACTTGAGGAAGGGCATCGGTGTGCCTTCGCCGACGGAGTCGACCCGCACCCACGCCGACAGACGATACAGCGTGCCGCCCTGCATGGGATGCGTGTCGGAGATAGCGTAGTTCCAGCCGGTGTCAATGGGCCCGCGGATACCAAGGCAAGCGGCGCTGTCTTCCGTGGCTCCGGTGCCTTCGAGGCGCTCGAGGGTGATTGTGTCCACGCGGGGGCGCCAGCCCGTCTCATCGGTCTCGAAAGTCCAGGTGACTGGCTCCGCAGAAGTCGCGATGGCGACAAGCAGCAGCAAGAGGACGCCAATGAAGAGACGCATCTGTGACCTCCGGCGAGCGGTCAGGAAAGTGTGAGTCTGCACGAATAGAGCAATTCGCCCCTCCGGTCGGGCCAACCTGCGCGCACGCAGTGCAGAGGAGCCAGGTGCGC
>JALGSS010000772.1 GCA_029821745.1 Candidatus Zipacnadia bacterium | reverse complement strand
TTTCGTGGCTGCCGTTGGCCAACACGCGGCACATCCCCGTGCCGTGGCACGGTCTTCGTGTTCGTCGTCTCCTCACCAGCCAAGTCCCGGTTCACTTTCGGGAGAAGAGCCCCATTTCATTGTGGCTGCATCGAAGGTCCACACCGACTGGTCCTTTCGTGACCACGTTCTCCCCTCCGCCGCGGCTTCCGGCTCAGTAGAGGTAAACATCCTACGTGCCCGAGGGGGCGTTGGGAAATACATCGGCTCGACTTCGCCGTCGCGGCGGCCGCCGGTGAACACCGCGTGCGGACCGCCGCGGCCTGACTGATCTGCTTCCGTCGCGAACACCTCCGGGCGACCGCTCTCCGTCAGGCAGGCAGACGACTCTCGGGGTGATGACATGCACAGGCCGCCCGGCGTTGACACCGGGCGGCCTTGACTTGTCAGAGAACCGGATTGAATCAGGCACGGCGCCGTCGGCGTCGCCACGCGGCGAGGGCGACCAACGCGGTCCGGTTGGCGAACAGCAGGCGGAGTAACGTGGATATCACCGACAAGACGCCCATCCATGTCCCTCCCTGATCAGCGAGACCGGCGATCCTATCCCTTGATCAAGTGGTTGACCAGAATTGACGTACGTTCAACGGCACCAACAAGGACGGAGTTTTCGGGAGGGACAGTCATTGCGCGCCTCCTTTCGACACCTCCGACGCAAGGGCGAAGAGGCGTTTACCATAGTCCTGCCAGCCGACGGCCTCCAGGACCTTCCAGTTGTAGAGATCGCCCGCCCGTTTCCTCGACAGCGTTGCCTTGCAGTAGCGCCGCGCGCGCTCGTCGAGCAGCGTCTCGCAGCGCTTCGCGAGGTCCGGGCTCAGGTTCCCGGTCGCCAGGGCTTTCCTCACGCGAATGACGGCTTCGGCAACCTGCACGCCCTCGCGGAACATCTCGTACCGCGCTCCGTCGGGATGGCTCCGTCCGGGCCGGGGGACAGGAGCGCCAGGGTGCTGTACCGGGGACCGAGGTTGAACCCGGTTTGTGTGATGTCTTCGTACCTCCCGCGTTTCGTCTTGATGACGGGCCAGAAATCGACCCCGAACCGGCCAATCCCATTGAGGTTGCCCTGGATGGCGGCCTCCGTGGCGAACCGCCAAGCCACCACCGGCGAACTGTCGAGAAGGAAGTCGATGAAATTGATGCCGACACGGGGGAAGCCCCACTCGATACGGGACGCGCCGCGGGTCCAGGGCATTGGATACGCTCCGCCGTATCGCCGCCGGCCGATCTTCGTGTCGGGATTGTAGAGGTGCCCGGCGGCCCACACGTGCTCGGAATCCACGACCGGAACGGTGGTCCCATCTGAGGCTTTGTAGGTCCGCATGTTCACGTGCGCGATGCTCATCCACTTGCCGTCCGGCCAAATCTGCTTGAAGCCGCCGATGGTCGTCGGCAGCGGCACGGCGTCGTCGCCGCTGCCGAGTGCCGTCACGTCGAACCAGCCCCGTTTCTCGAGACGGGTACGGACGCCGGCCAGCACCGGCTTCCAGAAGGTCACGCTCTCGGGCGTCCCGTATGCGGGCTGTTCCAGCGACGCCACCTTCCGCGTGGTTGGGTCGAGACACGTCACCGTGTGGCGCGGCCGGCGCGCATAGGCCGGCATGTCGATCTCCTTCCCGAAGGAGATCGTCCTGTCCCCATCCGCCCCGCGCCCCCACACGCTCAGGAGCAGGACGCCCGGCTTGCCGACGGTCTTCTCGTAGAGGTCCAGATAGCGGTCGAAGACGGTGAAGTCGCGCGTGGTGGTTCCGTCCGCCTGCTTGACCCACCGCACCATCGACTGCGCATTGCCCATGCAGCAGGCATCCTCGATGAGATGGACCACACAGAGTCTGGTGCCCACCTCTCTCGTCAGGGCCAGGGACTTCCCCATGAGTTCGACGTGTCGGTCCGACCACAACGGAACCTTGTAGAAGACGGCCACCGAGTCGTGGGACTGGTAGATGTTGTGGTGAACCACGAAGTCCTTGGGGTCCGGAATCGTCCATTCGGTGACCTCGAGACGGAGAGGCACGTTCGTGCTGCGGACGGGCTGTCAGTGGAACGCGCTGAACGCCACAGGGATCTGTCCCAGCAGCACGGCCCACGATCGGTTCCAGGAGTGGGTGAAGGCGGGGGTCTTTGTGAAGCTCTGGCGGGTAGGGCTGGAGGCGTACGACGAATTGAAAGGGATTGACTGGTCCTGGCAGTCGATGGACGGCGCCATGACCAAGGCCCCCCTGGGCGGGGAAAAAAAGCGGGCCGAACCCCACGGATCGGGCCAAGAAGGGGGCGAAACGGAGCGTGCTGACGGAGGCATCGGGGGTGCCCATCGGCGTGGCCATTGACGGGGCCAACCGCAACGACTTCAAGATGGCGCGGGAGACGCTGGAGAGCATCCCCATTTCGCGGCCGGAACCGACGCAGGGGCGCCCTCAGGGCCTGTGTCTGGACAAGGGCTATGACTACGATGAGGTGCGGGCTCTGGCGCGGGAGTTTCTCTACACGGCCCACATCCGAGCGCGTGGCGAAGAGGCGCAGGCGATCAAGCACGAGGTCGGGTTCAAGGCCCGCCGTTGGGTGGTGGAGCGTACCCACAGTTGGATGAACCGGTTCCGCCGCATCCTGACGCGGTGGGAGAAGAAGGCCGAAAACTACCTGGGGCTGCTGCATCCCTGGCCCTCCCCCGTCAAGGGGGAGGGGACAAACCCGTCCCCCTCCCCCCTCCGTGGGGGAGGGTTGGGGTGGGGGGGCGTAGAATATCGATGTAGCGTTGTAGTGCTAAGTTCAATGGCACCAACAAGGACGGAGTTTTCGGGAGGGACAGGTCCACAGCCAGCCGGGAGTTATAGCAGATGCAGCCTGGATCGCCCCACCCGAAGTCGCCCGGGATCGGTCCGACTCCGGCATGCCGCCAGAGCGCGCCGGCCATGCGGCCCTCTTTCCTCAGATACCCGGACCAATAGGTCGCCGCGTCCCCGGGCGCATTCGCGATCGAGGCGTGCGGAGGCGCCGGGACCTTCCCGGCGAACGCGCGGGGCAAGGGCCGGTCCTTCGGCTTGACGTTGACCCCCACATAGACATTGCCCGCCGCGTCCACGCCGATCCCGCTGTCGCCGGCCTGAAGCCCGTCCACCAGGGCCCGCCGTTTCGGCTTGCCGTCCGGGCCGAACACGTCCACGCGATTCGCCACTCCGCCAATCCATTTGTGGCTCTTCTCCCG
>JALGSS010000771.1 GCA_029821745.1 Candidatus Zipacnadia bacterium | reverse complement strand
GAGAGATCCAGGATCTCTGTTTCTACCCGCCCCTCCCCCACTTCCACACTCAGCCGGGCTTGCCACTTCTCTTCCCACTCGTCCATCTCGATGGCCGCATTGACTTCGTATCTGCCCTCGCCCATTAGCAGGTACTCCAGAATCCGTTCTGCCTTCGGCGTGGGCGGCGGGATGCGCTTGAAGGGCACCATGGGGTTGTAGTCGTGGGGGGCGTCCACGTGGCCGTCCGGCCGCACGTATGCCTGGAAGCCGTACTTGCCCGGCTCCGGCTCGCCGCTCCAGGACATCTGCAGCCTGTCCTCAATGGGGATCGGCTTGCGCCGCCAGCCTTCGGGGAAGGGTTTCGAGGAGTCGAACCGCAGGGCCACGATATGGGGGATGCAGGGTCCCGGGCACACCAGCTTGACGGTGTGCTCACCCTTGCTGATATCCACGTCCGCCTGCTTCTCCCACTTCGCGGAGCTTGACTGCCAGCTTCCGGTGGCGGAGTTCAGGCCGCGCACCACGAGCTTCTGGTCCAGGAAGATGTCGACAGGCCGCACCTGCTGCGCGGCGTACTTGACCAAGATCGTGTACTGAGCGGCCACGGGGAAGTCGAGATCGTACTCCATGGTGTTGGGCTGTTTGCCGCCGTTGATCACCACGGGCTCACGGTCGGCGTAGGACATCCCGGTGTCGAACACCTTCACGTTGCCCCGCGTGAACTCAAACGCCCCCACCCGCATGCTGTTGGGTTGGCGCTTCTCAGCCGCCTGAGCAAGGCAGCCAGCCGCCACCAGCACGCCAACCAGCACCAATGTCGCCACCTGAACCCGACGGGAGGACGCCTGGGCCTGACGCGTGATCATCCCGGCCAACACCGCCCTGTAGGCCTGCCCGGTTTCCCGGGCACGCGCGATCTCATCGCCGCATCAATCCTATGCGACGCTACCTGCACCGTCAAGTCCGCGTCCTTCGGCCGGGGACTCTGTATGTCAATAGTCGTTGGGTGCAAGCCGTCATGATGCGGTGTAGTGATCGGTGCCCTGTGTGCGTTCGGATTGGTAGTATTCGGTAGCCCAACAGCTCTCGGTGAATGCGGTCTTGGAGGCGAAGAAGATGAAGGCCTGGTTGATGGTGTGGTCGCACGCCCGACGGCGCTTGACGTGACGGGGGCGTCCGGATTGCACCGTGACGGGTGCTGACCCCATCGGGATGACAGCTCGCGCCATGGCCTATCGTCTTCGCGGTCTTCGGGGGGCCGCTGCTCCAGGTCTACAAGGCGCGAATGTACGCGGGCAAGCCGGGCTGCCGAGTGGGCAACTACTGGTGGCTGCTTGGTATCCACGACGGCGGAGTCGAGATCTGGGTCGCGACGGAGAGGACCTACGGAGCCGATGAAGGTGAAATCGACGCAGAGGGCATGCTTCCCCACCTGAACCGGTGGTTTGTGCGGCTTCCCGAGTCCGTCTCGAAGGTGCAAGAACAGCAAACCGAGCCGCGTTCCACGAGGGAAGGCGACCCGGTGATGCTCTGTTCCTTGCTCACATGGAGCCGCTACACAATGGTCCACAGATGGGCCCGCAGGCCGGCGCTCATAGACCGCGATCTGCGTGCGCACCTCACAAACCACCCACGCGCCTAGCAGAGTCCAGCCGTAGCGATTTCGCCGCCGCTGAACTCAGACAGCGTGAGTAATCCGGGCTATCGCGTGTACCAGACTCGTGGATACTCGCCCGCCTTGACCAATGTCTTCACGTGTCCGTCGAACCAGAGGACATTGGAGCTGTCATTGTGGCGCCAGTACTCCCTCAACCTGGATGGGGAAAACCGGTGTTGGGTGAGGTTGATGGTTTGGCCGGTCTGCACGCAATACATGTCGCCGTTGTTGTCCATCCGCGCCTCGAAGGCATCGTGGGCAACGATGTACTCGGACGGAGAGTTCACCACCGCGATAGTGTCGTTCTCCACATAGCCATTGAGTCCGTAGCTTGAGTTGAGGACCTTCTCCGTGTTGAGACCGCTGTAAGTGTCAACGGCCCCCGCGCTGGGACATCGCCAGATCTGCCTATTCTTGGAGTACGGTTCTAGATAGTTGCCCCAATACAGTTGCTGGGTGCTGGACGCCCACGTTAGAGTCGGCGCAATGTTGTCACCGATCCAGCCGCCACCGTTAGCGTACGGGAAGACCCTTTCGTCGTAGTCTTGGACGTACATCATGAATGCGAGCCCGATCTGCTTGAGGTTGCTCTGGCAACTAGACTGCCGGGCTTTCTCCCGCGCCCGCGCGAACACCGGGAACAGAATTGCGGCGAGAATGGCGATGATAGCGATGACTACAAGCAACTCAATCAGCGTAAAGCCCTTCCTCGACATTACGGTTCATCTCCTTGAGCTACATGGCATTCAATGCACGCATCCAGTGTGTAAGCTACACAGCGTCATTCTAACATAAGGAGGAATGTAAGTGAAAGACTTGAAACATGTATTTTTGGCCAATGTGATATGTGGGTTACAGTCGGGAACCGTAGGCTGGAAAAGTAGACGCGGAGCCGTCATACTTGCCCTGTGTCGTCGCGCCGCACCAAACCAGGCCCATCGGCGACCAGCACGTCCTCCGGTGACCGGTAACCCGAGGGCGGATGGTCGGCGCTCGACAGCTTCCTCCCCGTCTCTGCGTCCAGGGCCCCCTCCGCACGACGCCTCGGAACACTCCCTCAGCACACGTGGGGCGGTCTCTATCCCGAAGTTCCCTTACTAGTACTTACTTGCATAAGTCCGCATACTTTGGTTTGAGGCTTGTCTGGTGCACTTCGGCCTTGGTCCACTCGAACGGCGCGGCGGTTTCATTGTAGCTGTCGGTGAAGCGCT
>JALGSS010000770.1 GCA_029821745.1 Candidatus Zipacnadia bacterium | reverse complement strand
GCGATCTTGTAAGCGAAGGGGACACGACGCAGGTTCAGCGGCGGGGCAAGATCCCGGGGAGACGACGATTCCTCATCGCCCTCCAGGTACTCAAGCCCGGGGAATATCGCGAAGTCCTTCCGAGCACCGTAGGCCTTGTCCCCCGCCAGAACAGTCGGCCCGCAGAATGCCAGCAGTCTTCCACCGTTGGGCGCGGTCAGGGAGTACTCGAGCTCCAGTCGAGGCGCTTCCTCGGACGGGCGGCACTCGATTCTCACCGGCCATGCAGTCCCGTCTTGACTGACGGCCCGTCCCGCCATGATCAGGGTCCCCGCATCCGCCTCAAACCGATCCAGCGTGACGGCAAGCTCTTCGCGCTCGCCATCCAGCTTCTCTGCAACGACCCGCGCCAGGGGATACAGAGAGCCGGTGCGCTGCCACGCGGTCCCGTTCCAGGTCTCGGCGATCCCATATCGGCCGCCTGTGTCATCGCCGATGAAGCAGAGACGAGACCACGGGTTTGCGGCAATGGCCCGGACTGCCCCATCGGGGCGCACAGAGACCCAGGCCCACTCAGGGCGATACGCGGGCAACCGTGGCTCCTTCGCGTGAACGTGAAAGCTCACCGACCGCGCCTGGTCGCCCAAGTTCGCGGTGAGGGTCCACTCACCGGGCCCTGAAGCCACCAGACCCTCCCACCGGCAGACGCCCTCGGCTTCGGGAGCCATCTTGCTCACCAGGGCTGTAGCGGCTCCCTGCCCCACCAACTCGCCGACATCCCGCTGCTCGGCGTTCAGGGCGACCTCTCCGCCGCCTGGATACATGCCGGTTCCAGTGTTCTCGAGTTCCAGCAGCACGCTGAAGGGTCGCCCGGCGATCACCAGAGGCGTGTCGGTCATCATCGCGCCCGCCTCAATGCGGTAGGGGGCCGACGCAGCCTCCACGCCGACCAGTTCGGCTTCTCCCTCTTCCACGGTGAGCGTCAGTTCCGAGACGCCCCTGAACTCGAGCGGGAGCAAGTGGCTGCCCCGCTTCAGGGAGGCGCGTTCGACGACATCTCCCATCACCACTGACACGCGCGCGTCCGTCTCACACGCAACTTCCGCCAGGGCGAGCCCGACCGTATCCTCGGGCAGCGCCAGGTAGTCGTCTTGCCCCACAAAACGCACCAGCACGGGCCTGCCGACGAGGGCCCAGTCATACGCCTGGTTCCCGTCGATCGCGTTCGTCCGGAACTCGATGGTCGCATTCCCAGCGGCCCATTCGGACAGGTCCAGCACCCGCAACCGCCATCCACCCTCCGCCGCGACTTCCTCGAACCTCACCTCACCCTCGACCACTACCGAGAAGCGCACGCCGTTGGGCTTCAACTCGTGGTCCCACCGGATCCCGTCACTCATCCCGATCCGGAACAGCAGCAGGGGACGGCTCCCGTCGCCGGTTTTGGGGATGGGTACACTCGCGAAAGCCACGATGCTGTCACCCTCGCCCGTTGGGTGCAGACCAATGCTGGGAATGACCACGTTCCCGGTTCGCGCGAGGCGGTTCACGTTCGCGTGCGGGGAATTCGTGACCGTGGCTTCGTCGAAGCATTCCACGAAGTCCTTCACGACCTCGATCCGGGGGCCGGCCCCGGCCGGCCCGGCAAGCTGGGCGTCGGCGGCAGCGCAGCCAATCCAGAGACCGGCCGCCAGGGCGATCGCTGTCCCGATATCGTTCATTGTTGGGCCTCCCGTTCAGTCTACGCGCACAGCGTCGTTGCGCCCCGCGGTGCGCCATTGCCCCCCGTCACCCCTCGACGCTTGCGGGCTCAATCTCGCCAAACTCGAGATCGTCGAAGTACGCCGTGCCCACGCTGCCCAGCCGCATGGCCAGAAGCAAGACTTCCTCGGGGTTAGTGACGGTGAAGCTCCACTCGAAGGGAATCCACTCCTCCGCCGGCCCGATCTTCGGCGACCAGATGTACTGGTTCTTCCCGCTCTGTGAGCAGAACGAAGCTGAGACCGCCACATCGCCCCGGTAGAAGCCCCGCAGCCGATACGTCTTCCCGGCTTCGACGGGAACGCGCTGGGAGGCCACCACGTTGAGACTCCCGGCGATCCCCCGCATCCTCAGGCACCAGGTCCCCGAGTGCGGATTGTCCCTCACACCACGGCTCTCGTATTTCGTCTCCGCATTACTCGACCAGGCGCCGAGGCCCCAGCCCACGGGCTTCTCGCCCCCTGTCTCGAACCCGCCGTTGATGAGCAGCGGCCGCATGCTGAAGCGCAAGAGCACCTGTCCTCGGTTCGGGATAGGCGCGCGATCACTCGCCCGGGCAACGACCTCATGGTCGGTCTCGCCCACGATCTCCCCGAGACGAACCGTGCACACGCCGTGGGCGACGGCACTCGGGGCACTCGGCAACCCCACGCCGTCGACGGTCACACGGAGGCTGTCAGGGTTGATTCCCGTGCCCTCGTCGCTCAGCCGCACGGTAAGCTCACGGGGCGCCTTCGCGACGCGCTTCAGGTCCACGATTTCGCGCTCCGGCACCGGTGCGCCGTCCACGGAACTGAGGACGAGCTGACAAGAGGCGTCGTCGAAGGACGGCTTCCAAGCGGCTGAAGCCAACGCGATCACTCCGCCATGTGGCAGTGGACGAGGGAGTACAAGCCGCAGCAATCCATCGCTGCCCGATGTCGCCAGGGGGGCCAGGTTCGCCTCCCCGGCTGCAGCCAGGAATGCCTGCGCCACGCCGTCGACCCCCTTCAACTCGACTGTCATTCCCGCCGGCCCCGCGGCGAACACGCGCGCGGGACGTTCTGCATTGACTGGACGGCCCGTCACTCGCGCCGCCACAAAGCCGGTCTCGGCTTCGGAGACCTCGAT
>JALGSS010000769.1 GCA_029821745.1 Candidatus Zipacnadia bacterium | reverse complement strand
TCGGCGCACATCCCGACGATGAAATGACCATGGCCGCAACTATGCGTAAGCTGTCCGACATGGGTGTGGAGGTGCATGTGTGCATCTCTACCGACGGGTGTGAGGGCTACCCGCACCCGGAATGGAAGGACAGTATCGTCGAGATGCGCAAGCGAGAGCAGGACGAGGCGGACCAGGTGATGGGCGTGACGAAGCGCCACCACATCGGTAGTCCCGACATGGGGCTGGAGAATGACAAGGAGACCTTCCAAAGGTTCATCAAGGTGGTGCGTGAGGTCTGTCCGGACGCGGCCTTCACCCACGGGCCCTATGACCGGCACCGCGACCACATCCGCACGGGCGAGATATCCTTGGAGGCGCTGTGGCAGGCCGGGCAACCCGTCTCGGCGTCCTTGGGTGAACCTTGGACAACACCGCACATCTACTACTACAAGGGCGTCTTTGGCGATCCGCCCCACATCCGGATCGACTGCACGGGATACGCTCATCTGTTCCTGATGGCGCGGGCCACGCAGGAATCGCAGATGGTGTTGTGGGGCAACACGCGCGAGGCGATGGAAGAGGAGGCCCAGGCGCTGAAGGGCCGGGGCGCCCCGTGCTCCCAGGGGTTCTGGCTGACGGATAGGATGACGCTTCCGGACTTCCCGCCTCTGCCCGATTGAGAGACTCCTTCGCGGTGTCGGGGCCCGTACACGGGTTGACACGACTGGGTCGCCCCACTATCATCGAAACAGAAGAACATGCTTCGGCTGGAGTTTGATGTTGGTGTCTTCACGGAAAGACGATGTTCTGACAGCTCGTCGCGCCTGCATCCTTGGGGCCATCGTTGAGGAGTACGTCGAGACTGCCGCTCCCGTTGGCTCGAAGGCTGTGCGTGAGTGCCACGGGATCGGGGCCAGTACGGCGACCATCCGCAACGAGATGTGTGTGCTGGAGCAGTCTGGGTACATCCGCCAGCCCCACACGTCTGCTGGGCGCGTGCCGGAGGACAAGGGCTACCGGACGTATGTGGATGACCTTATGCCCGGGCTCCCGCTCAAGTCCGAGCAACTGGCGTGGGTGCGCAACGAGTGGCGTAGCGCCTCGAAGGACGCTGACCAGTTGTTCCGCACGTCTTCCCGCGTCCTTTCGCAACTCACATCAACGCCCGCGATGGTGATGGCGCCGCCGGACGAGCCAGTCTTCCTGATGGACATCAAGCTGATGGCGGTGAGCACGAACATTGTCCGGCTCGTGTACGAGACAGACCGGGGGGGCGAGTGCGAGTGCCTTGTGAACAGTGAAGAGTCAATGAGTGCGGCGCAGGTAGCCGCGATCGGCGAGGCACTCGCGAGACGATTCTCGAACCGCGAGATCGGCACCCTTTCTCTCGCTTCGCCGGAGACGCTGCTGGAGGATGCTTCGCCCTACACGGTACCCGCGAGTCTTCTGGACGAGGTGAAGACGGCGATCGAGAAGGACAGGGCGCAGCGGGTCTATGTGGACGGCTCTGCGTATGCCCTCAGGTACCCGGAGTACCAGGAGATTGACGAACTGCGCCCGGTCGTGGAGGCGCTCGACGAAGACGGGATTGTGCGGCGCTTGCTGCGTCCGGCTTCGCGGAGCCGACGCCTGACCGTCAGGATCGGGCACGAGCAAGAGTTGAAACAGTTGTCTCACTGTTCACTGATCGCCCTCCACTACGGGAGTGCGGGGTCGGGTGTGGGGGCGCTGGGGGTTCTGGGCCCCACGCGCCTGGACTATGATCTCGTGGTTTCCGCGGTACGTTTCGTGGCCGAACGGACTTCCGAAGCGCAGGCGGACGGCTGATCAGCGGCCCGGTGGGCGTGTATTCCTTCCACCCCAGAACCCCTCAGTCATGACGCTTTCCCACCCACGGCGGCACGCTGTGTCATGCTGTGACGGCTTATCCCGGGGCCTATAATTCTGACGGATTGGACTGTCTATGCGACTTCCGTGGGGCGACGAGATCGCCATCGACCTGGGCACGGCGAACACGCACATCTGTGTGAAAGGGGCCGGCGTCGTGGTGCGTGAGGCGTCGGTCATCGCCTTCGACGCCCGAGGGCGCAAGCCCGTTGCGGTCGGGCTCGAAGCACGGCGGATGCTCGAGCATGACGTCGAGGGCGTCCACATCGTGTGCCCGGTCCGCAACGGTGTCATCGCCGACTTCGATGCCGCCGTGACGATGCTGCGGCACTTCCTCCAGCAGGCACTGGGCAGAAGACCGCTGCTCAGCCCGATGGTGATCACCTCACACCCGGATGAGGCAACTCAGGTGGAACGCCGGGCGCTGATCGACGCGATTCGCGCGGCCGGAGGGGGCCATGTCCTCAGCCTGCAACGAGCCCTCGCTGCGGCGATCGGCGGCGGGATTCAGGTGAGCAGCGATAGTAGCCAGATGGTGATTGACCTGGGCGCGGGCATTACCAACGCCGGGGTAGTCGCGATGGGCCTGACAACAGCGGGACTCACGGTTCGCTGGGGCGGCGACTACCTGAGCGAGGTGGTCCGTCGAGCGATCAGGCAGACGCAGAACATCCGGGTCAACCCGGCCACAGCGGAGCAGATCAAGGTCCGTGTCGGCACGTTACTCACGAACGGGAACGACACGTCGATCCACATCGAGGGCGTGAACGACAGTGGGGAGTCGGCGATCAGCGCGGACCTGGACCTGAGCGAGGTGCCGTCACTGCTGTCCCACGGGCTCAACCGGATCGTCGCCGAGGTGATCTGGCTTCTGGATGAACTGCCGCCACGCCAACAGAGCGAGATCGCCGCGAGGGGTGCGCTGCTGACCGGCGGGGGCGCAATGCTAGAGGGTGTCGACAGCTACTTCGCCGAGAAGCTGGG
>JALGSS010000768.1 GCA_029821745.1 Candidatus Zipacnadia bacterium | reverse complement strand
AGGTAGTACAGGTGGTCCATCTTCAGCCCGACGTCCTTGCGCATCTGCAGCGCCTTGCGCAGGTTCCCGGTGCTGAACCGGATGCCCAGCGTCGGGTTGTCGACGCCATGCGCCAGCAAGTTCTCCAGTTCAGCCCGGTACTGGTCCCAAGTCCGTTGGCGATGCTGAACCGTCCCCGGACCGTCCTCGATGATGTCGATCCCCCAGTGGTAGTAGACGCTGGACTCCAGGCAGTTTGGCTCCAGGTCGAAAGGCAGAACGGTGAGCTCGAGCGTCAGCGTCTCAAGCCGATTGCCCACCGACCACAGCTCAATGTCTCCGGAGTACTTCCCCGCGGGGGCATCGTCAGGCACGCGAACGGTCACCCAGAATTGCTTCCCTCTGTCCTTCTCGATGTAGACAGGCTGCAGGACGGTCGCGTCGTTAATCGGCATCGCCTCGACCCCGACGTCCTTCTCCTCGGGGGTTCTCACCGGACTGCTGATCCAGAGCCACTTCACCATGCCGTCGGGGAAGCTGAGCCTCACGAAGTTCTCTTTGTTCTCGTAGTCCACGCGGACCAGGTCGTCGTCTTTGAGCAGTAGCTCCGGCGTGAGGGCTCGCAGACCCTTGTTGATCGGGAAGCGTCCGCTCTTGCCGCTCTGGTACCAGCACTTGACCGCTCGCACGTCCACCGCATCGGCCGGGATGACGCCGGCGGGGCTCTTCAGGTCTGAGACCTTCACCTCAAGCCTCACCGTGTCGTCCAGCGAGTATGCCACGAAGGATGCGGGCTCGTACTCCCCGCGACAAGCCTGCATGGACAGGACCCTCGACGCCTCGTCGGGCGGCTCGGGCCAGGGGAGGATCTGCCGGTTCGTAATCGCTCGGACCTCATAGGCAAGGAGCGACTGTCCGGGGCGGGCCAGTCCTCGCATGGCCAGCGCAGTCTCGGCCCGCGCGATCGTGTCCTCAACCACGGACCCCGCGTCTGCCAGTTTCGCCAGCGCCACGTGCCCAACCCCGAGCAGGCGGCCGAACTCATCACAAGCCGGCGCAGTCGCGGCTGAAGCTGCTGCGCGAACGGGGGCCAGTTCGGCACGAATGGCGTCCAGAGACGCCTGGAGCGTCCGCGCCGCCTCAGGAGCCACCGTCGCCCGCTCAAGCATCGTCGCCGCTTGCTGGTCGAAGGGCTTCACGACGGACTTCTCCAGGTAGGCGCCGTACCGGTCATCAAAGACCATCGCCGCGAACTGCGTCGTGTCGTGGAAATCGCTGCCCGCGGGCGACCATGAACTCAACTGCAAGGCGTCGCCCTCGTGGCGTTGGCGGTCCACATTGAACCACCACACGTCGCCGGGCGCGGGCCTGCCGCCGATCTCGGCGAAGGGGATACTCACTTCAAGCGTCCACCGGTCGCCGCCCTTCACAACCCGTGTCTTCCACTCGGGATCCCAGGTCCGGTCCTTCACCTTCTCATCGAACTGCGTGCCCAATGCGTTGGCAACGAGGTGGAAATAATGGGTCGGGGAACGCTTTGGGCTCACGAACAGTTCCACGCACTCATCCGAGAACACATCCCCCTCGTGATCGGTGCATTTGGCCAGTGTGCGGGCCATGTCGGGTTCCAGACACTCCACCACGAAGTGGAGCGCGTCCGCGTCGGCGAAGGCAGCGGCCCGCGTCTGCACCTTCGCCGGCTTGCCCTGACTATCGCTGAACCCCATCATCAACTGTGCGTCCGGCAGGGAACTGAGGGTAGGGGCGGAGGGGCGGTACGCGGCCGCGTCCAACGCCCGGTACACGCGAACATCGGCGCCGGCGCCTGTTGCGGCCACAAGAGTCAATGCGAGCAACACGAGGGCGAGCCATGGGAAGCGCTTCTTCGGGCAATTCATCCAATCACCCCGTCCAGCAGGTTTGGCCGTTCCCCTACAGATTCGTCTCGCCTGCCCGATGACCTCCCAACTGGTCCGGGCGATTGGTGGGAAGGTCTCCCCCGCGCGTGTCCCGAACACGACTATTCGACAGCAAAGCCGCGTTCCCAGGAGAGCGATACACCCATGCGAGCAGGTTTCGCCGAGATAGACATCACGCCCCCCATCGGCACAAAGAAGATCGGCTGGCTCAGGGAGATGGTCCCCGATACCATCCTCGATCCCCTCTATGCGCGCGTGGCGATCATCGAGTCCGGGGGCGAACGGATCGCCTTCGCGCAAACCGATTGCCTCTCGGTGCGCTGGAGCTTCACAGAGCGCATCCGGGCGGGCGTGTCGGAACGCTTCGGCTTCCCGTACGAGCGCGTGATGGTGTCGGCCACACATAACCACGCGGGCCCGGCGGTCGCTACCTGCGGCGAAGTCCCGCGCGATGAAGCGTACCTCGACACCCTCTTCGACAAGATCATGACCGCATTCGGAGAAGCCATCGAGGGCATGCAGGAGGCCGATGTCGGCGTCGGGAGCTGCTTCAACTTCGAGGTGGCCCATAACCGCCGCATCGTCATGCGCGACGGGACCGTCTGCACCCACGGCAGCTTCAACGATCCCGATTCCCTGTACCTGGAGGGCCCGATCGATCCGGAGGTGGCTGTGCTGGCGGCACGGGCGGAGGATGGCAGCGCCCTGGGGTGCCTCGTGAACTACGCCTGCCACCCGACCCACCATGGCGGCGGGAACGCTTTCTCCGCGGGGTTCCCAGGGGTCCTCGCCGACACGATGAAGCAGCGCGGCTGCCCGATCACGCTCTTCCTCAACGGGGCTGGGGGCAACACGCACACCACCGACCCCTGCCGGCCGGAGGCAAGCAAGGAGATGAAGGAGGCCGGGCAACTCCTCGCCGATGACGTTGCGGGCCTGCTTGAGCAGATCGAGTA
>JALGSS010000767.1 GCA_029821745.1 Candidatus Zipacnadia bacterium | reverse complement strand
TTGCCCTCCGTGTCGACGATCTCCCCCACGGGGATTCCTCCCCGCACGGAGTTGCCGATATACACGTGCGTGGCCTTCCCGAGCTCAGACAGGGGCAGCGGAGCCTCTCGGCCCTCGTTCTTGCGAAGAAACGCGGCGCGCCACAGGCCCGGGAGCAGTCCCTCGGAGATCGGCGGCGTGACCCAGTCGCCGTCGATGAGCAGGAACACGTTCGTGATGCTGCCCTCGGTGAGTCGCCCCTCTATGTTGGTAAACAAGACTTCGAAGAACCCGTCGCGCGTCGCGTCTTCGCGCTCCTGGTTGTACAGGTCGCGGCGGCTCGTCTTGTGATACAGGAACCGGTCGCCGGGATCCACCTGAGCGCCGGACAGTCGTACGCGCACCGGGCCCTTCACTGGTTCGGGGGCCTCCCGGGGCGTGCAATGCAGTCCCCCGTCATGGTCCAGTTCGATGCGCAGAACGAGGGGTACACTCTCCGCATCGGCCGCGAATTGCTCAAGCCTTGCCCGCGCCGCCTCCGCATCGAAGGGGAAATCCCAGTACTCAGCGCTGCCTGCCATCCGGGCGAGATGCTGCTCGAGGAAGGCCAACTCGCGATGCTCAGTGAGCCTCAGAGTCTCCCACAGGCGTAGCTCATCGGTTACTCGGAACGCGAACTGAGATTTGAGGAGCGTCTCGTCATACTCGCTCTGCTCGCCGGAATCCCAGACGATCCCCGATCCGATGCCCAGGTCGAAGTGCCCATCGCGATGCACGAGGGTGCGGATCGGCAGGTTGCAGGTGAAGTCACCGTCGGGCATGAACAGGCCGATCGCGCCGCAGTAGACGCCCCGGGCTTCGGGCTCGAGCTCGTGGATGATCTCCATGGTCCGCACCTTCGGGGCGCCCGTCACCGACGCACCGGGGAACGTGACAGCCATGATCTGAGCAAGTCCCAGGTCACTGGGCACGCGGCCCACAACCGTCGAGGTCATCTGCCACACTGTTCCATACTTCTCGGCGGAGAACAGGATCGGAGTTTTCACCGTCCCGATCTCGCAGATGCGCCCGAGGTCGTTGCGCATCATGTCCACGATCATCAGGTTCTCGGCCCGGTCCTTCTCACTCGTGACCAGGTCCGCCGCAAGCGCGGCGTCCTCCTCCGGCGTGCACCCTCGGGGTCGCGTGCCCTTCATCGGCTTCGTTTCGAGCATCTGGCCCCGCTTGCGCAGGAGCAGCTCCGGCGATAGGCTGGCGATCTGCACGTCGCCGGTGTTCACATACGCCGCGTACGGGACCGGGTGGGAGCGGATGAGCGTGAGGAAGTACTCAAGAGGGTCGGCTTGCATCGCGAAGCGGGCGTGGCAGGTGTAGTTGACCTGGTAGGTGTCGCCCGCTGCGATGTATGCCTTGATGGTGCGGATCGCGTCGGCGTAGTCATCGCGCGAGATGTTCAGATTGACCTGTGCTCCCTCAGGATCGAAGGAGGCCTCCTCTGCGCGCAAGTCGCGGGCCGGAACGGCCTGCACGTGCTCTGCCGGGTATGAACCCAACCACACCAGAGGGGCAAGTTCACTGGGCGCGTGCGTGCATAGGCCGAAGGCCGCGCCCGCCTCGAAGGAGATGAATCCCGCGACGTATCGCCCCTGAGCCAGTTCCGCTTCCGCATCCCGCAGCACATCGACCACGTCATCGGGGTCATCTGTACTCAGGACGCGCGCAGGAGTGTGCAAGAGCGTAGCTCCGGCATCATCACGCCAAGCGCGGTTGCCCGGGAGGAGAATGCCCCCTGGCGCCGCGAGATATGACCTGAAACCGGCCATCGAGTCCTCCAGGGGCGCGACGCTGGGTCGTGTCGAGAAGCGTGAACTAGCCGTGGGGTGCCGATGCAGTACAATCGGCGGGGCCCCACGGACACGCTTCCCCAACACAACCGCTGACGCGTCCCGCCCAGTCTGATCCCGTGTGATACGCCACCTGCGACGCCGGTGAGACAGCACCGAACAGCGCAAGTCCGCGTCATAGCAACACAGGGGCTCCGCCCCTGCACCCCGCTGGGCCCCCGGCGCCAGACCCCGTTCTCCGCGTGCTCAGAGACAGGGGAGCAGGCGTAGGCTCACTGAGTTGTGACGCGAGCTCTGGGAAGTCACTACTACTCCGTCAGCCAGTCCCTGAGGGTCCGCAGACCCGGTTCGGTGGCATCCAGCCACGGCGGCTCCAGGGCGAGCACGCCGTCGAATCCGGCCGCGCGCAGGATCTCCAGGATCGCCGCGTGGCGCACCTCTCCCTGGCCCAGAATCGCGTGGGCCGCGTCAGGGCGCGTCTTCGGCTCGATCCACCGTTGATCCGTGTAGTCCTTCACATGTAGGTGGATCGTCCAGCCCATCGCTCGGCGCATCGCGTCGACCTCATCCTGGCCCCACAGGAAGAAGTTGCCCGTGTCCAGGCACAGCCGCAGCCCGTCATCCCCCAGGGAGTCCATCAGCCGCAGCATGTCGTCGACGGTGTGCATCAGCGTGCCCGCGTTCTCGACGACCAGCGTGAGCCCCGCATCGTTCACCAGCGGGAGCATCTCGCCCAGGCGCTGGGTGTAGCGCTGGAACATGTCCTCCCCCGCGTACGTATGCTGGGTCCCGTGGGTGAAGACGATAGGCGCGCCCAGCGTCAGCGCATTCTCGATGCCTTCGACGAAGCCCTGGCGGGACGTCTCCTCGGCCTCAGCGCCGGTGGCGTTCAGGTCCGCCCCGATGTAGTAGCACGCGCAGGCCAGGCCGTGGTCATCGAGAGCCGCGCGCAGTTCGGCTGCGGTGAGAGTCGCCAGCGTTCCGGGGAAGATGTCGAGGGTCTGTGCTCCCCAGTCGCTGAGCAGCTCAAAGTAC
>JALGSS010000766.1 GCA_029821745.1 Candidatus Zipacnadia bacterium | reverse complement strand
CTCGCGGAGCAACTCACGCTTCTCAACGGACCAGATGGCGAAGGTCTCCGAGCCGGTGAGAGCGTTGATCGCATACATGGGGTCCGAAGGAACGGCCACCATCAGCAAGCCCCGGTCGCCCAACTCCTCTTGCAGCGCGAAGAACCCGGCGCAGTCGGGCTGCGGCGGGACGTAGGGGATGGACAACAGCCGCTCCACGTCTTCCTCGGTCTCTATGATGTGTTTCTTGCAGTAGCCCGGTTTGCCCACCAGGCTGATGTACGTCACCTGGGTCAGCTCTCCGCCGGGGGTCTCGTAGACAGCGACATGCTCCTCGTAATCGGGCAGAGCGGACGGCTGTTTGTGGGATGTCACAGACACCTGGTCCGAAGCCGTGACGAAGATGCCGGCTCCCGGGCTCCACCAGTGGATGATATCCCCGCGATCAAGATAGGCGTCTACGACAGGCTGGATGGAGGAGTGGACCTCGCCCAACCACGGATGCACGTCCCAGGCCCAGATCGGCACGCGATCCGGTGCGCCGCCCCGAAGCGCTGTGAGCAAGCGCTCTCTGCTGGTCATGTTCGCGGAAAACTCTCCTTTGAGCCGCGACGAGATGCCGTCTGTACGGAGTGTTCGCGATGCGCTCGCGTGTGCCCTGCGTTGCGTCCGGGAGGAAACCAGGTGGCTGATGTCGCACTCTGAAAGGTAGATACCTGGCCCCGTGAGCGTTGCGGGGCCCAACTGCGGGAGGGATGAAGCAGTGGCCACCCTCGGTTTTGTGCATACCGTCCATCGCGTGATCAACCCGCTGTCGGAACTGGCGGCGGAGCTTTGCCCGGAGGCCGACCAGCTCCACTATCTCGACGAGTCCACGCTCAAGGACGCCATCGCGCACAATGGCCTGACGCCGGACATCACCCGCCGTGTGTGTGGGCTCATTCTGCTGGCGGCGGAGCGTTCGGACGTCGTGCTGCTCACCTGCTCGTCCATTGGGCCATGCGTTGACGTTGCGCGGGAGATGGTTTCCGTGCCGGTCTTGCGGATCGACGAGCCCATGGCCGAGGAAGCGGTTGGCGTGGGTATGCAGATCGGCGTCGCGGCCACACTGGGCTCCACGCTGGGGCCTACAGCCGACATCATCGAGACTTGCGCGGCCCGCGCTGGGAAGCAGGTGACGGTCCGTCGGATGTTGTGTGAGGGAGCCTTCGACGCGGCGAGCGCCGGGCGGCAGGATGAGCATGACAGGATCGTCCTGGACGGCCTCGCGAGCCTCATTGACCCCGCTGACCCCGTCGATGTGGTGGTGCTGGCCCAGGCGTCGATGGCGCGGATTGCCGACCTGCTGCCCCGGGGCAATGATGTCCCGGTCCTCTCGAGCCCGCGCAGTGGAATCCTCCGGGCTGCGCAGACGCTGCGCAATCTGCCCGCGAGGGAGGGCTGACCGTGCCGGTACTGGCGACCGTCGCGGACGACTTCACCGGGGCGTCCGATCAGGCAAGCATGCTGGCTGGGGCAGGGGCGAGATCCCTGCTGGTTCTCGACCCCGCGTTCAGTGTCCCTTCTGCTGACTGGGACGCCGTCACGTATGCCTCTCGGCTGCGCTCGATTCCGGCGTCGGAGGCACGGACACTAGCCGCCGAACTAGTCGCGAAGGCCCGGCTGACGGGTCAGAATATGGTCCAACTGAAGTACTGCTCCACCTTTGATTCGACGCCGGAGGGGAATATCGGCCCGTGTCTGGATGTGGCGCTGGACGCCTTCGAGGGCCTGCCGGGGACGATCGTGGTGCCTGCCCTCCCGGTGAACGGACGCACGACCTACCAGGGATACCATTTCGTGTTGGGAGCGCCCCTGGATGAGTCGCCGATGCGCGATCATCCGCTGAACCCGATGGCGGACGCGAATCTTGTCCGCTGGCTGTCACGCCAGACCCCGCGAGGCGTCGGACTGGTTCCCTGCGAGACTGTTGAGCACGGCCCGGAGGCCGTCGCGGCGGCGCTGCGGGAAATGTGGGGCGCGGGCACGCCTTACGTGGTCATCGACTGTCTCTCCCAGGCCCACGTGCGCACCATCGCCCGGGCGGTCTGGGACCTCCCCTTGATCTCGGGGTCCTCGGCGCTGCCGATGGAGCTCCCCGCAGTCTGGCGCGAGAAGGGGATCCTCGGGCCTGCGCGTGATGCCGGGTCAGACCAAGGGCACGTAGTCTGTCACGCGCCCGTGTTGGCCCTTGCCGGGAGCTGCGCTCAGCAGACGCTGCGTCAGATCGAAGCAGCCGAAGGCTTCACGCTTGCGCCCATGGACATCGACAATCTGATTTCCGGTGAGGGAGAGCAGGAGGCCAGGCGCGTGATGGGGTTGGTCCGGCCCGGTCTGCGAGACGCCGGGCGCGTGCTCGTCGCATCATCGCAGGCCCCGGCGGCGAGGGCCGAGACTGAGGCCCGGGCTTCTGACGCGGGATTGTCCGCGCGGGAGTTGGGCCTGCTGATCGAGGGACTGCTGTCGAAGCTGGCCGCCTGGGCGGTCGAGGAGCTGGGCCTGCGGCATCTTCTCGTCGCCGGGGGGGAGACCTCGGGCGCAGTCTGCGAGGCCCTTGGCCTGCAGGCGCTGGAGATGGTGAGGGAGATCGATCCCGGCGTCCCGCTGTGCCGATCCGCGACGGAGCCGCGCTTGCTGATCGCGCTCAAGGGGGGTAATTTCGGGGCGTCCGGCTTCTTCCCCAAGGCCGCGCGCCTGGCTCTCAGTGTCGGTCGTAAGGGCATACGTGGGGCCCCGTCACACAAACCGTGACACCCCACGGCCATGCGCGTTGGGTTTTTCAACACAACCCATGTGTCGGACTACTCAGCCATCACCAGGCGCACTGCCCTGTAGATGCC
>JALGSS010000765.1 GCA_029821745.1 Candidatus Zipacnadia bacterium | reverse complement strand
CGGCAGCCAGTACAATGCCAGCCTTCACCTCTCATCGACGCCCGGCGACCTGTACATCATGGACAAGCCCCTCGCGGAGTACGAGGAGATCGTCCAGCGGATCGCAGAGCCCCTCAGGGACGACCCCGCTGTGTTCGCGTGGGATGTCAGCAACGAGCCCGAGATACGCCCCGACCCGAAGTCACCCTTCCTGAAGGCGGAGTTCCAGGATTGGCTGCGCGCGAAATACGCGGACATCGACGCCCTGCGAGAAGCCTGGGTGGACGCCGCTCCCGCCGGCTTCGAGGAAGCGGTCGTGCCGCCAAAGGAGGACTACGACACCCACGCCGGCGATGCTGTCGCCGAGAGCATGATCGCGCGTGGGAAGCTGTTGCGCGCCGTCGACCAGACGCATCTCGTGACCATCAGCCACGGGAACCCGCGTCAGCTTCGCGGGCACGAGGGAGCCGAGCTGTTCGATTTCTGGGCGCCTCACACCTACGACCTGTGGGTGAACGGGCCGCAGATATCCCACCACGCCCTGTATCTCGCCACAATGCTGCGCGACGCACTCCCCGACAAGCCGCGTCCGGTGGTCATCGAGGAGTTCGGGATCAATCCCGGGCCGAAGTACGCCGACGACATGTGCGCCCAGCACATCGCCCAGTTCCTCGACGCCGGCAAGCGTTGGGGACTGGGTGGCGTCATGCACTGGTGGGTCATGTCGCCCGGAATGTATGAAGCCTACGCCCGGACCCGGTATTGGGCGGCGCCCCAACGGAAGGGACCCGTGCTGGCCTGCCTGCTTCCGCAAAGCCAGGAGTGGCAGACGATGTTCTACGCCCGCTACATGTTCCGGCGCTACGCGGGGAAGGCATTGCAAGCCGCGTCGGAGGCCGGATGGGCGCTGCGGTACGTCGCCGACGCGGCAGAAGCCAGGGAGTGTTCGGCAATATTGCTGCTCGCGGGGTCGATCACAGACGCTGAAGCTGCTGAGATCGCCGCGTCGGGCCTTCCCGTCTCCGTGATCTTCAGCGGCGCGGACGTCCAGGGCAAGATCCCCGGCTCCACGCTTCTGCCCGAGGACGAGCTTGCTCAGACCAACCATTGGCGGGAGTTACGCCGAGACCAAAGTCTGCGCTGACGGGTCGGAGGGCCCCAACGACCCCGAGTCCGCGCCGTCACAGCCAACTATGTCGATTGCGCTCCGGCGCCGAGCAACCTCGCCCTTTCCACCTGACCGGAGGCCGCCCGGAAGGAGCCGGGGCGCCGCCCGCGGAAATGTGGTGTGGGCGTGTCGGTAACATACGGCCACCCCAGCTTGTCGCTTTGTCTACTGGAGAGGATGTTCTGCCCATGAGTTGCCGTCTCATGACGATCGGCGCAATGTTGATCGTCTGCCTGCTATGCCTGGAGGGAGCCATGAGCGATCCAGTGAGCTTCGAAGTCGCGGGACAGGAGCCGGATGCCAAGGCGTACCAGACGTGCCGCCGGATGATTGTCGGCCCTGACGTGAACCAGCCGGAGTCGTATGAAGGCTACGGGGGCTTCGTCGGCTGGCCCGCCGTCACTCGTTTGCGGTCCGGGCAGTGGCTGATGGCGTTCTCGTCCGGCTGCTGGCACGCATCGGTGCCGTGGACCGAGGAGATCAAGAAGGACCCCGCGTCCCGCAAGCAATTCGAGGAGTGGCAGAAACTCGGCCTGCCGGACCTGCGCTCCCCCCGGGGTGGCAGGGCCCACATCATGCGCTCAGACGACGAGGGCCTCACCTGGACCCAACCGCAGGTTCTCGTGGATACCGAGGACGACGACCGTCATCCCACAATCCTGGAACTGGCCGACGGGACATTCCTCTGCACCTTCTTCACCTACCGCCTGCCTCGCGTGCACTATGCCCGTTACATGCTCTCCCGCGATGCCGGCGAGACGTGGACGGACCCGATGGATCTCCCCGGCAAGCCCGAGCAGACAGCCTTCTCGGGCGGGCCTGCGATCCAACTCTCCGACGGAGCGGTGGTCTGGGTGGCCGAGGGCAAGCTGGACCCGCAGAGCGGCGCGCACTGTATCGGCGTCTACCGCTCAACGGATAGCTGTCAGACCTTCGAGCTGGCCTCAGTGGTCAAGACCGACCACTCCCTGTATGAGCCGACCATCGCTGAGACATCGCCCGGCAAGCTCACCATGGCGATCCGCCGAGAGGGTGACATTTGCTTCTCCGAGGACGGCGGGCTAACGTGGGAGCAGTCGGGGTCGACCATCTGGAACCTGTACGATCCGCATCTGCTCCAGATGCCCAATGGGGTGCTTGCGCTCTTCCACGGCTCGTACACCAAGGGCGGCGTCCGTGTGTTCCTCAGCCCCGACGGGGGCAGAACCTGGCGCGGGCCCGGCGAGAAGGACGGCAAGCCCTACGGGTACAGCGTCGACCCCAGCGTCTATGGCTACAGCCACCCGATGGTCCTGCCTGACGGCACGGCCTACGTCGTGTATCTGAAGACGGGCGGCCACCGGCTGGAGGATGCGCAGACGGAGGCCCTCTACGCCCTACGCGTCCGCGTGTTCGATGACGCCGACGGGATCGAGATCCTGCCCGCTCCCGGCTCACCGGCCACCAAGGGTAAAGATGCCGCGACCGACAAGCCACAACCCGGTGACGGGGGCGACGCCGAACTGGGCAACGAGTTCTGAGCTGGACGCCGGCAGAGCGTGATCCATGTGCGATGCGTAGGCCTGCGGCCAGACATGCGCCGACGCGCTTCTCAGGAGGGAAACCATGCTCAAGCGACGGCTTCTTCTCTCACTTACGGGACTCATTCTGTTGCCGGGCCTGGCGGCGAGCCAACAAGTCCGCATCGGGACAGACGCACGCGTGCCTGAGAACCCGCGTAGCCGGTACTGCCGGTACGTGAATTGGCGCCCGGCCCATGGCGAAGTCGTGAGTCTGAATCCGCCGCGCATGAGCTGGCCGCTGCGCGCCGACTGGCCCGAGGAATGGGGCTCGGCATCACACCGCTACACGCTGCAGATAGCGGGTAACGACAAGTTCGCCGATCCTCTCGTGAACGTCACCTGCGGGTTCAATTTCTACAACACCATCCCGGCTCTGGAGCCTGGGGGTACGTACTTCTGGCGAGTGGGCTACGACATCGGCTCAGACAGCGCGAAGTGGAGCCCAGTCAGGCGGTTCACGATCGCTCCAGACGCA
>JALGSS010000764.1 GCA_029821745.1 Candidatus Zipacnadia bacterium | reverse complement strand
ATCAAGGCCCTCGAGCTGTACCGTCGGCGCTTCCGTGTGCCGGACAGCCCCGCCCGTCTGAAGCCAAGTGATAGCGTTCGCTTCATGCGGGGCGTCGGGCCTCGCCGAGCCGAGGCCCTTGCGGACCTCGGAATCCAAACCGTCGGCGATCTGCTCCGCCACTACCCAACACGCCACCAGGACAGGCGCGAGTCGCCTCCCATCGCCACTCTGGAGCATCGCCAGTCGGCCACGCTCCTCGTTACCGTCACCGGCCCCGGGGAGATCAAGGGCTTCCGCCGGCGCGGTCGCGCCCTCGTCCCGGCCACCGACGGCGAGACCCCGCTGACGCTCATCTGGTTCAACCAGCCGTACCGCGCCAGGCAGTTTGACCCCGGGACCCGCCTCTTCGTCACTGGTCAGGTTATGATCCACAAAGGTGAATTCAGCCTCCACGTGGGCGAGACGGAATCCATCCCTGAGGGCGAGGACGCAGCAGCGGTCGCCGAGTTGGGACGAATCACGCCCGTATACCCCCTCGCGGCGGGGATCAAGCAGCGGCTCCTGCGCGGGCTCATTCGCAGCGCGCTCGAAGCCTGCGACCCGTTGCCCGCGAGCGCTGTTCCCGATGCTCTCGCACAGGAGCGCGGGCTCACGGCGCTGCCCGACGCCATCCGCCAGATCCACTTCCCTGACACCGACGAGGACAGAAGCGCGGCGCGCGCGAGGATCGCCTACGAGGAGCTCTTTGCCCTCCAGGCCGCTCTCGCGAGGCGCCGGGCGGCCGCCGATCGGGTCGCGTCCTCGCCGCCCATCGATGTCGCCGCGCTCGCGGACGAATTCTGCGCTTCGCTGCCCTTTGAGCCGACCTCTGCCCAGCGCCGGGTGATCGACGATATCGCCGGGGACCTTGGCTCGCCTGTCCCCGCGAGTCGTCTTGTCCACGGCGACGTGGGATCGGGCAAGACCGTCTGCGCCGCCTTCGCTCTGCTTGCGGCCGCGAGATCCGGGGCTCAGGCGGCGATGATGGCCCCGACCGAACTCCTCGCCGAACAACACTATGAGACCATCTCCGGCCTCCTGGAGCCCTTCGGCGTGAGCTGCCGTCTGCTGACGGGGGCCCTCGGCAGCTCGGCCCGGAAGTACGCCCACAGGCAGATCGAGAGGGCCGAGGATTCCGTCATCATCGGGACCCAGGCGCTGTTCCAGGAAGCCGTCCAGTTCAAGAACCTGGCCGTCGCCGTCATTGATGAACAGCACCGGTTCGGGGTGCGCCAGCGCGCCCGTCTCAGT
Source organism: Candidatus Zipacnadia bacterium (assembly GCA_029821745.1). Taxonomy (GTDB): domain Bacteria; phylum Armatimonadota; class Zipacnadia; order Zipacnadales; family JABUFB01; genus JALGSS01. Next base: position 1,859 of record JALGSS010000764.1, on the reverse strand, counting down.
GCGAAGGGCCTCGCCCCCAATGTCTTCCTCATGTCCGCCACGCCGATCCCGCGCACTCTTGCTTTGACGGCATACGGAGACTTCGACGTGTCCGTCTTGGATGAGATGCCTCCCGGACGCACGCCCGTGCACACCCAGGTCGCGTGGCGCGATGAGACGCAAGCGGTGCTGCAGACAGTGGCCGGCCGCGTTGTTCAGGGCCGCCAGGCGTATGTGGTCTGTCCCTTGATCGAGGACGCCGAACAGGCACGTCTCGCCTCCGCTGAGCGAGAGTTTGAGCAGCTTAGCCAGGGACCCTTCGCGGGATTCACGCTCGGGCTGCTGCACGGTCGCATCGACACGGCGGAGAAGGACGAGACCATGCGCCGGTTCCGCGACGGTGAGATCGAGATCCTCGTCGCCACCACGGTCATCGAGGTGGGCGTCGACGTGCCCAACGCCACGGTCATGCTTGTCCAGAACGCCGAGCGCTTCGGCCTCGCCCAGTTGCACCAGCTCCGGGGCCGTGTCGGTCGCGGAAGCCACGACAGCATCTGCATCCTGTTCACCCGGGCGAAGTCACCGGAGGTCATCGAGCGCCTGCGGGTTCTTGAGGAGACCAGCAACGGTTTCGAGATCGCGGAGGAGGACTTGCGGCGGCGTGGTCCGGGTGAACTCGCCGGGACGCGACAGAGCGGCTTGCCTGACCTGCGCATGGCCGACTTGGTCGCGGATACACAGACCCTCGTCAAAGCGCGCGAGGACGCCTTCGGCATTCTTGAGGCCGATCCTGACCTCGCTCTGCCGGAGCACAGGACTCTCGCCGAGATCATCAAGGCCTTCGAAGATGATGCGGAAGCCTGGGCCATGTGAGCCGGGGACCCGCCTTGTCCAGAGCCTTGCTTGGCCCATCAAATGAGGGGGAACTGACGCTAACACGTCGAAGGGGTGGTTGGGTGAGACAGATGCAAGCGCTATCCGGGCACACGTTGCTGATCACCGCGCTGTTGGCGACCCTATCGGGCTGTCCGCCGCGACCGCAGCCGGTCGAGGAGGCGCCTCCACGGCCCGAGCCTTCCGTCAGCCCCGAGCCTGCGAGCGACTTGGCCGCTCCCACGACACGGGAGGAATTCGAGGCGTGGAACATGCGCACCTCGCCAGACGCGCCTCGCGATGACAGCGAACGGGGGCTCGTGGAAGCCCTTCGGGCCTGGCTCGTGGACGAGTGTGAGGTCGAGGACCTCGTGCTCATCCCCGCGCCTGACTATGACGACCGTTCCCTCCCGGACTATTTTCCATGGTATGAGGGCAAGGAACTGGCTATCTACATCTTTACGACGCGCGAAACTGACGCGGCTGTGCTCAATGTGGGCCCACCGGAAGCCACGCCCTGGAGCACGGTCCACATGGGCACCGAAGATGGCCATTGGGTGGTGCAGAAGGCTACGACCGGCCCTGAGGGCACCGAGGAGGAGACATTCATCGACGTGGACGCCTCCGGTGGATAGTCGAGGGGTGTCGCGTGGAAATAGCTCTGTACAACCCGTGGGATACTACGGTATATATCTACACACAGGCCGCGTCGGCTAAGGCGGACCTGAGAACCTATGCGCCCGGGCCGCGTCAGTACAATGCAAGGTTGACGGAGCCTGGCGTGTTGATCCAGCACAATCAACAAGGCCCCCGCAATGCCCGGCAACTCGACTGCGGCAGCGCCTGTCGGCCCGGGTCGAACGCACGCTTTGCCTGCCGACCCAATAAGCAGCTCTCTGCCCGGCCAGGCCGGGCTGCACATCACCGACAGGCATGGGGCCCTCTGACCCGGAGACACGGAATGAAGGTAGCGAAATTCGGCGGTTCTTCCCTCGCATCGGCATCAC
>JALGSS010000763.1 GCA_029821745.1 Candidatus Zipacnadia bacterium | reverse complement strand
CGTGCCCCCTGATGATTCGCTCCGCCGGCCGAGACGTGGCGCTCGGGCTCCCAGGCGGGCGACGCCTCATCGCCGTGTCGGCGCGCATGGCGCAGCTCATGGTCGAAACGGACCGGACCGGACTTGAAGCGGCGGAAGCGTCGCGCATGCACGTCGAAGCCGCCGAACCTGTGCAAGTCACCAAGTCGATGGGGGAGTCCATCATCAATGAACTGAGGGCAATGGGCCATCAACTGAGCCTGCAGGATGGTATCGCCGGCGGGGCTCACGTCGCGGAGGTTCTGAAGACGGAAGGCCGGGTCCGAGGCGGCGGGAACGGATGGGCGGCGGCCCGATGACGGGCGCGTTCCTCAAGACAACCGAGGGCGCCTCTTCACCGGTTGCTCGGAAGGACGACTGCCGACCATGGTGGACGTGAGCTACCCGCGACCGTGATGACCCCGCTGCTGAGCTCAGGACCCGCCGCTACTGCCGCGGACCTTGGCGCGTATGGTGACCTTTTTCCCTGCGCGGACCTCCATCGATTGCGCGAACCGCCCCTTGTGCCACACCTTGACGCAGTATTCCCCGGAAGCCGCAAGCTTCGCGTCGTGGACCCAGTAGGCTCTGCCCACGTCGTGGCGCCACCCCGCGGGAAGCCCTTTCTCGCCGGGCGTCTCGAAGTCGCCGTTCTCCAGTTCCGCCCCGTCGACAGTGATATCATCGAAGTATGACCAGACCGGGAACTCCTCGTCACTGCCGGCGGCTTTCAGGGAGTTACCTCTGAGTCTGATCAGGACTACCCCATCGCTTTGCGGGGTGAACTCGCAGACCATCTCCGTCCAGCGGTCCCCGGGGAGGGATTTGGCGGAGCACGTGGCTCGGCTCCCCACCGGCTTGGCCCATTCGGCGATCGTGCAGCCGGCGCCGGGCGTCAGCATCACCGGCAGCGCGCGACCGTCTATACCGAGAATCGCTTCCGAGGGGACACCCGTATCCAGCACCACATCGCCGAGAGGCGCCAGCCACAGGAATCCGGAACGGGCGATGTCCCACGTGCTTCCGCCCACCTTCTTCCACATCACCCACTCGTCACCAGCCGGCTTGCGCACGCTGAGGTTGAACACGAGTTTCGGGCTGCCCGCGGAGGGGTCGATGCCCAGGGCTGCGAAGGGGATCTGCCACTCAGCGGACCAGGATGCTCCGCTCGCCACGTGGGCCGCGTACCTGACACCTTCGCGTGCTCGTTCGACAACCGGCCTCTTCGCGCCGGCTTCGTTGCTGCTCTCCCAGTGGCCGTCGGCGTACCCGCGCAGGACGATGATCTCGCCGATCTGGTCGGTCACCTGCGCGATGGCGACCTCGACCGCGTCGTCTTGTCCCCACACGTGTCCGCCGGAGACGCCGGCTGCGGGGTCAATCTCGTTGCGGAATCCGACGTAGAGGTTAGCGTCATCCACCTGGATCAGCGCCTGGCTTGGGCGCGTGGCCTTGGTCTTGTCAGGCCGCCATTCCAGGTAGGCGGTCTCATGAATCTCGGGGTTCGTGCCCGTGGCGTCCCCCGGCGTCCACTCCATGGGCTCGACCTTGCCGTCAATGGCGATCTTCCCGGTGACGCCCATCACCTTGAAGATCGGCAGAGCGCCCGGCGACTTCGCCGCAAGCTCCCTGAGGCGCATCCAGCGGGGCTTCCAGTCCTTGGGCGGCAGCTCGAAGGCCACGGGCCATGAGCGTCTGTCGGGTGACTCGTACGGCCCGATCTTCCCGAATGGGATAGGCTCGAAGCCGAGGTCGTAGACTTCGGCGTCGGGCTTCAGGCGGAAGTCCAGCTTCGTATGGTCTGGCTCCACGAAGCCCGGATCGCTTCCCTCCCAGTTGCCCTCGATGGTGGACCATTCAGGCTCCATTCCGCTGACTCTGATGCCCCGGCCGCAGTCCACCATCACATTGCGCCGGATGACGTTGAACCATGGCGCGGCGATGGGCTCCTTGGTGAAGATCTCCTGAAGACGCGGGTACTTGGTGCTGTACGGGGGCTCCTTGTAGTTGCACCGCTCCAGGCGCCTGACCAATGAGACCCAGTTCCAGCGGTTAGGGTTCAGGACGAACCCTCCCTTGCCGTCGCTTGTGAACATGTCCTTGCCGCGCGGGCCGATGTCGGCACCCGCCAGGCACTCGATGAACAGGTTGTCGTGGACTTGGTTGTCCGCGCCGCCGCACACCGACACGCCGCCCCCCAGGCGGTAGCATACATTCCCGTGGATGTGGATTCCGGGAGCGGAATCGTCCAGATGCACGAATCGGGTGGCGCTCCCGAAGCCCTCGCGGCTGTCCTCGATGTGGTGGACGAAGTTGTAGCGCAGCGTCGTCCCGCGGCTCGTCCAATCGCGGCCCGTGTAGAAGACTCCGCCCTCAGTGGTTTCGGTGTTGGTGCGGAAGATGCGGTTAAGTTCGATGAGGTGATCGTTGCCGCTGAACCGCAGAGCGATGTAGCCCGTGTCGTGGATGAGATTGTGCGCGAACCGGTGTCCCACGCCACCGATGCTCACGGCGGTCATTCCGGCTCGTGCGATGCGGTTGGTGTGGTGGATATGGTTGTTCTCGATCAGTCCGCCACCACGAGTGAGAGCCTTGCGGTCGCCGCCGTTGAACGCCACTGCGTCCGTGCCCGTGTTGTGGATGTCGCAGCCGATCAGCGCGTGAGCGTCCCCGGCCATGTGAACGCCAAGCCTGCCCACGTTCCTGATCTCACAGCCGACCACGCGCACCTCGCGCCCGCCCTCCACGCGGACTCCGTCTTGCCGCGAATACTCAATGCCCAGATTCCTGAACTCCACGTGCGAGGCGTCGACGCAGTGGATCAGCGCGGGCGTGGCGACGGACA
>JALGSS010000762.1 GCA_029821745.1 Candidatus Zipacnadia bacterium | reverse complement strand
CGGGATGCAGTTGCCGCCGAAGGCAGGCCAGTAGCTCTCCTGCACGTTGATGTTGAAGTGGTAGTCTCCCGACCAGGGCGGCATCCGGTATTCCTCGACCCACGGGCCCTGGAGCGTCGCGGCGGGGCTGCCGGGAACGGATAGCCCGGCGAGCTTGTACATGCCCAAGTAGTACAGCAGCATGTCTTCGGTGGACGGGAGGTCGAGCGCCGCTACCCGCGCCCAATACCCACCCCACCAGGCCGCGGTACGGTCGGCGAGCTGCCGGTACTCGGCCTCGGCGTGGTCGGCCAGGGTCTCAGAAGCCTTCGCTTTGGCTTCCTCAGGCGTGTCGGCATAGACGCTGGTGATCAGGATCTCCGTGGTGTCGCCCTTGTCCCAGCGCTGCCACGCGACGCACATCACCGGCTCACCGGGGCACTCCTGCACCCATCCGCCCCGGTCGTCGCCATCGAACACCTCGGGGGGCGGGAAACCGTACGTCTCGAAGTGCGCTCTGACCTCTGCGGCGTCCGGCGGGCACGAGGCGATCTGCACGTCATGGCCGTCGAACTCCACGGCGAGCACGGGATCGTGGCGCATCAGCACACACCGCAGGTTCGCGCCGCAGTCGGCGACGATCTCGGCCTCCGACGTCTCCAGGTTCAGATGCCCCGCCTTCAGGCAGCACCCGTCGCCGAGTCGCAGGTCCACGCGGCCCATGGGCAGTCGCGTCGGGCGGGGAGGATCGCTCTCGTCGCCGGCTCGCCGGCCCTCGAACACGCGGCGCAGGTTCTCCTCGTCGCCGTTCTCAAGCCAACCCTTGAGATTCGTGTAGGTGGCCTCTTCGGTCCAGACGACGCCACCACGGTGGTCCCAGTAGTCGGCCCGGTTGACGGTGATGCGAAGGTCCTCATCGCTGCCCCAGACCAGCGCGCCGAAGGTCCCGTTGCCCAGGGGTATCCCGTGGTGCGTCCTCTCAAGCGGGAAGTGCCACGGGAGGGTATCGTTGAGGAAGGGGTGCCTGGTACTGGGGCTCATGGACTGTCTCCTGGAATACAGATCGCGTCGCCATATAGGATCGGTACCGGCCGCCGCCCGAACTGCGGGCGCTGCCGGCACCTCATTTCTTGCGGCGTTAGCCGGCAACCATAGCACATTCCGCGCGGTCAGGGAAACCTGGGGGACTCTCGGTGAGGCCGTCGGCCCGGTCACTCGCGCGCCGGATTGCGCGTACACTGCACGATCCGGCCCAGCGCGAGGAACATCAGAACAAGCAGCAGGGACACGGTTCCGCCCAATAAGATAGCGGGGACGCCCTGGTAGTGGGCCGGCACCCACCAGTAGTTGACCACGTTCAGCGCGCGGGACTGACTGAGCAGCTCGCGGTCGTCCGCGACGTCGTGGGCGGCAGATGACAGATGATGCGGCTCGCCACGGGCCATCTTCCCGAGAATCTCGTCAAGGTACACCGGCTGCCGGAAGAGGGGAGAACTGTAGGGCAGCGTCAGGCTTGCCCCCGGCGGCAGCGTCTGGCGTTCGCTGTAGAAGCGCGCGACATGCACGGCGGTTCCCAGCAACTGGATATCGAATACGGCGGCGAACAGCAGAACGGTCGCCCAACGCCCCCAGCGCCCGCTTTTGATCCGGATCCACTGGACCCAAGGCAGGAAGAGCAAGCCGAAGAGGGGCAGGAACGGTACGAGATAGCGCCCGCCCCAGTTCATCCCCTCCAAGCCTACGCCCGTGGTCTTCGCGACCAAAAGCGCGGCCAGCACGGCGGACAGCCCGAGGACGCCGGCGAATCGACGGTCGTGAGCCCTGAACTCGCCAAACCACGCAAACCCCAGCAGAATCGTCGGCGAGTACCAGACCAGTCCATGCTCAAGCCCGCCCACGGAGAGAATGAGACCGCGCAGGACGCTTCCCTGCTCCCACGCGAGGGCGTACTTGGCATGCCGGTCGAGGGCACCGGGGAGAGGCGTGCCATACGCGCTCCAGTCGGCCCAGATCTGCAGGGCTACGAAGGGCGCCAGGCCCAGGAGGAATGCGAGGACATCAACCGCGGGTCGCCGCCCCGTCTCCTTCCCGGCATCCCCGTGCGGGAGCGCCCAGAGAAGCAACGCCGGCAGGAGCATGATCGCGTTGGGCAGCTTCGTCAGGACGGCCATCCCCAGGCATGCTCCGGAAGCAGCGGGCAGCCACCGCGCATCGTCGCTCCGCGCCCTGGCAGCCCAGTAGAACGCGCCCAGAAGACACAAGCCCTGCAAGGGTTCGTAGAAGGCATCCTGGGTATAGACCCACCAGAGGGTGCCCGCTCCGAATGCGAGGGCGGCCAGGGCCGACACGCGCGTGTCGAAGCCCAGGCGGCATCCGGTCAGGAACAACAGGGCGCAGGTGAGGGCTCCGATGAGTACGTTGGTCATCGTCGCGCAGCCCTCGGCGACGATGCTCTCTGCCGCCGGGCCCCCGTGGCCAATCGCGCTGAGGGCTACGCCGACCGCCCGCGAGATGAGGACCGAGGGTACCAGCACAATCGGGTGGCCGATGCCCCAGATCGCGCGCCCTCCGTGGCTTTCGAGATGGGGGAGAAGGCGGTCGGGAATCCCCACCGCACGCCGGTCGAGGAGGTGCTCAGCCATTCCCAGGCGCATCGCGGCATCGCTGGACCAGATGGACCCGCGATTGGTCAGCCCGTAGAGACACAGGAAGAAGAGGAGGATGTAGAGGGCTGTGCGTCTTCGGCTGCACGGTTCCATGGGTTCAGGGTTCCGCGACCGGGCGGTCAGGCCTTCCCGGGTCAGACAGCCCGATCAGGATCGCTCGCAGACACACGGCGGCGCCGATCGCTAGTAGGGCCGCGCCGCCGAACAGCCAGATCCTGGGAAT
>JALGSS010000761.1 GCA_029821745.1 Candidatus Zipacnadia bacterium | reverse complement strand
TCGTAGGTGCTCCAGTCACGTTCACCGTTCGCCACGAGCTTCGGCCAGTGAACCGGTGTATCCCCCGTGTTCTCGATGGTCAGTGACACATTGGGTTGGAATGCGATGTCAAATCCGCCGTTGCGCCGCGTGTGGCTGTTCTCGTAGTCCAGATTGCCACCCAGCTCGATCGCGTACTCGTGCCCTGATGACCGGATCACTTCCGTGTGCGTCCTCGGCTGGGTGGTGAAGCGCTCGACCCCCCCGAGGGTGCTGACGAGGTTGGTCGACGCGACCTCGTACGTGCGCCCATTCGTGCGGGGGTCGGTGTTGTCCGAGGCCGAGAAGTACAGGCTGCTTCGCCCCCAGTGGGAGTAGCGGCCTTGTCCCTTGGTTCGGATATCGGCGTGCATGGACTGGCCGGGACCCAGCGGCTTGCCGTCCTCGAACACCCGGAGCTTGGACTGGTTCTTGGTGAGCTTGTCGCCTTCCTCCCCGAAGTCCATGGACGCGATGTAGCAGTGCCCGATTTCGGGGCGGATACTGTCAGGACTCAGCGCCACGCGCGTCGTCTCGTCGGTCATGCCGACCTGCGCGACCACAAGCAGTGCAAGGCTCGCGAGGATCATCCCCGGCATCGTCGCACCTCCAGGTTTCAGCGCCCACACGGCCTCAACACTTCCTCAGTAGCGGAAGGTAGTTTGCCCGCGATCTCCTGCGGCCATCGACCTTCACCAGGGCGCCCCGTCGGAGGACAGCAGCCCTCCAGGCTGGGGCGCGCGGCTCTGGCGGTCGAGAAGTTCGAGATCGTCGATCATCTCGCCGATCATCGACGCGTCCCACTCCGCGGCCTGGCACCACGTGGCGAGCTTCGCTTCCGGCCGCGCGTGAGCCACGACTGGCGCGCGGCTCGCGTCTTCGGTCTGCCACCGGCTCGCCCGCACGTGCTCCATCAGCCGCAAGGCCAGGTGTCGCCACGGTTCGACCTCGCCCGTCATCACGGCTATGCGCAGCAGCGTCGCCGCTGCGGTGAACCGGCACCACGTGAACCCCGAAAAGCAGATGTCATTGCCCAGTTCGGGGTTCGTGTCATACTCAAGGTCGATGGTGTCGCCGTCGACTCGGCTCACGCACAGGTACCAACGGGCCGCGCGCTTCAGGGCCCGAGACAGCAGGCCTCCCGTGCGCGCCGACGTCCAGTCGTCGTCGCTGAGCTGATCCGGCCGCGAGGGGCAGATCACCTCGGCTTCCGGGTCAATGCGCAGCGGCGGCAGTCGCCACCCACGGGTCAGGTGGAACAGGCCGATGCCGTGGTCTGGGACATTATCGAAGTGGAAGGCTTGTCCTCTGCGTCCGACGCTCGCGAAGATGTAGGGCCACACACCAATCGCTTCCTGGCCGGACATGTAGTGCTTCAGCCCGCGTCCGGCAGCGCGCAGCCAGTCAGCGCGCGGGCCACCCGCATGAGCCTGCAGAGCCTCGTACCCTCGCACGAGGGCGCCGATGCCCAACGCATTCGCGTTCTGACAGTCGTGGGTGGCGCCCTCGTGGTGCAGGAAAACCCCCGGCAAGGGCTCATTGTTCGCCACCCATTGAATGGCCTGACGCAGGCGGGAGATGTCCTCGGCGTCCATCGGCAGGCCATGCTCGGCGGCCAGGCAGAGCTGGTGGACAATCACGCACGTGTCCACGCCGTCGATGCCTGGATACGGGGGCTCGAGCCGGCTGAAGTGGGTGCCCCAGATCCCGTTGACCATGTGCACGAAGCCGCCGTCCCGGGCAGCGTTGCCCGTCTCGTGCATCTGGCTCTTGTAGGCGTACGCGCGGGCCGCAAGCGCCCGGTCAAGCCATATCGCGTGACCCGTTCGCTTATGCTTCCGGGAGAAACACGCCGCGGCCGCGGCCGCATCACGGGCATCGTACTTATCTTCCTCAGACCAGATGCCGCCGAAATGCGGGTCGCCCTCATCCAGAAGCTGCCGTCCTGCGACCCAGTCCACGATCTCATCGAACATCGCCTGGAGGTCGTCTGTCCCGAACGCATCAGCCATCAACCGGGCGTGGAAGGGTGCCCAGTCGCGCAGATGGGCTTTCTCGCCCGCGAGGGTGTCCCGCGTGTAGCGTTCGAAGGGCGCCGCGTCGGATTCTGCCCGCTCAAGCGGCGTGCCCTCGGGCGCAATGACCAGTGTCTCGACGGGCAGGGCTCCTTCGTGGGCTCTGATGTCGAGGCATACCATCCGAGCCGGGACGGGCACGCTCGGCAGCAGCGCCCAGCCGTTCTGAGGCCGTAGTGTCTGCCACGCTCCGGCATCTCTCCGGACATCCAGCGCCTCGACTCCGGCGCGAAGCCCCAGCCAGACGTCGTAGTGCCCCGCCTGCAGCGGAAGGCCGTTGACCTCGACATGCCGCAAAGCGCTCCGCCTCGCACCGGACTGGCTGCGTGGTCAGCGTCTCGCTCAGGGCCAGCATCTGCGGCTTGCCATAGATCTCCTTCAGACCCCGCACGAGCCCCCGAATGATGTGCATGCCTGTGCGCCGATAGCTTTCCGTGAACGACGGGCAGCCGGCCGGCTTCCGAAGCAGAAGCGTCTCAAAGCAGAACGCAATGTCCGCGACGCCACGCTTGAGGGCCACGGTCGCAAGGGCTCCCTCGTCCGAGTATTGGCGCCAGTGCTCCAGCGGCACCGGCAGCTCCTCGCGCAGGCGGCGCAGCATTGTGCCCAGGTCAGCCTGAGGCGGACAGCAGACCTCATACTCCCTGCGATGTCGCCCGTTGTGCAGGTTGATGACACAGTGGGGCCGGACATCCTCGATGATCTCCCACACAGCGCGCGTCTCGGGCTGGCTTCTATCCGCCCAATCCCGCGCCACGTTCACCCCAGGGGCGATGGGATTGTCCGGATCAACGTTGTGGTAGGTCCGTCCGTAGGCCACACCGTCCACGTTCACCACGGGAATGATCCAGAAGGAGAAGTCGGCGAGGAGGTCGACGCTTCGCAGGATCTCCTCCATCAACCCCTCGCAGGCATACATGCCGGCGGATTCAGCGGGGTGCTCACCGGCGAGCACCACAACCCGGATCTTGCCGTCATCGCTCCCCGGACGGGAAACCGTCGTCATCAGGATCGGGTGTCCGTGGTCCTCGCTGTAGTGCGTGCGGCCGATCTCCGTCACATGAAAGAAATCGCACCGCGCCGCAAGGGCCTCCTGATGCGCCTGGCTGTGGGCGAGGGTGTACGGGGTGGGCGAGGCAAACCACGTCGTCTGCTGCGACAAGCGGAGCCGGTACTGCACGCCGTAGGGCGGGTGCCGGCCATCATCGATTGAGGCGTCCTCTTGAGCCCGCCCGGTCGGCGTCCACGGGACGATCTCGATCCGATGGGTGCCCAGTTTCGCCCAGTTCTCGCCATCCTCCGAGTTGACCGTCGCCTGCTCTTGCCAGAGCTCCTGGCCGAAGTGGTTGAAGTCGGCGACTTCCAGCGTGATCTCTCGTCCCACGCGGTCGGTCTGAATGGTGAAATGTGCTCGCCACGAGTACGGAGCAAGGCCACAACGAGCCCGGAACCGGAAGTGGTCGGGGCCGGCCTGCTGGAAGTCCCAGCCGGCCCCGCAATGAACCGTGCTGTCGAAAGTGATTCCGTCCAGTGTCGTGCGCTCGCCACCCGGGCGCCAGTCGCGGTAGCCTCTCGCGTCGCTCATGTTCCGCCCTCCGTCATCGCTATCTAACGGTGAACGCTGCCCGGTTATTCCGCGCACGCCCTTGCTTCTCCTTGTGCCGGCGTCCGAAGGCGGCAGGTCTTGGCGTGCCCGTGGGGAATTCTGTTCGCACGGATTCTCGAATCGCTCTGCGACACGTTGGCGCTTCCGACAAGAGGAGGAGCCCTGTCTTGACCGTCTCTGCTACGCCGCTCATCGCCCTGTCGTGTCTATGCCTCATCGCCGCGGCAGCGTGGACCGACGATGCCCCCGTGTCCCCGGCCGGCACCCATCTTCGCGAGACCTTCGACAAGGACCTCGCCCGCTGGCGACCTCAGGGAGCCGGATTCAAGGCGACAATCGTCCCCAGCGATCGTGATGACGATGGCATGGCACGGCTGGACAATTCGGGCTCCGACGGCATGGCATTTCTGGGCACGCAGGCCGGCCCAACGGGTGAGACTCTGGCGCTATCCTTCATGGCCAGGACCGCCGACGGGGAGCCTGGGAAGGTGGGCGTGCACCGGTTCGGAGGACCCATCGTGTGGCGCGACATCGGCGCTGACTGGACGAAGGTCAGCGGGGAATTGAGGGCCCACGAAAAGACGCCCTCCTGGTACATCGCGGTGCCCGGCCGGACAGTCGTGCTGGTCGACGAAGTAGAGCTCAGCTCCGTCGTTCGGTCCGATGACGAGCGCGGCGCGCGATTGCAGGCGGTGATGCGACAGGCGCAGGCCGGGGCCGTGTCCGCACTCAAACGCGCCGACTCGATCTTGCCGGGGCCGGGAACGTCATCGCCCATCGCCGGGGAGTTCCCTATCGCCTTTTTCACCGTGCGCACCACCGGCGACCGTGAGATGCCTCTTGAGGGCATACTGGGCGAACTCGCCGAGGCGGGCGTGAATCTCGCGCACAACTCAGACTTCGAGGACTGGCCCGAGCACACTCAATACTATGACAAGCTCAACAGCGACCCCGTTGCCCGCAAGTACCTGGACGTGGCTCTGGACCGTGGCATCGGTGTGATCATGGGCTTTGATCGCATGATGGCCCTCAAGGCGAATCTCGAAGGGATACGCCGACGGGTGAGCGCCCTGAAGACGCATCCCGCCCTGCAGGCATGGTATCTGTTCGATGAGCCGGACATCCACGCCGCGCGTGCGGAGGATCTTGTGCAGGTGTACCAGGCAATCAAGGAGCTGGACCCGGATCACGCCGTGGTCATGACAATCGCCGACGCCGCTCGGATCGGCGAGTATGAAGCCGCGTGTGATGTGGTCATGGTGGATACGTATCCCGTGTCCGTGCACCCGCTGATCTGCGTCGCGCCACCGATTGAGCAGGCGCTGTCCGCAACAAAGGGCGAGAAGCCTATCTGGATGGCCGTGCAGGTACACAACAACGATCTCCACCATCTACATAGGGGTAGCGAACTGGCCGGGCTGATCGCCCAGCCGCGGGGTCCGACTGTGGACGAAATCCGCTGCATGACCCTCCTATCCCTCGCCCACGGGGCGTCGGGGTTGATGTTCTACGCGTACGATGCCTGGAAGTACGGGAAGGCCTACGACGACCCG
>JALGSS010000760.1 GCA_029821745.1 Candidatus Zipacnadia bacterium | reverse complement strand
ATCTCCTTCGTCTCCGCATCCTCAATGACCACGTTCTGGTCGGCGTAATCGCGAAGGGGGACTTCGTGCTGAGGGATCTCCGTGGCCGCGTGGTACCACTGCCCGCTGATGTGCCGGACCTTCTCATTGTCCTGCAGAACTCGCAAGGCCATGTCGGCATGAGGGCCGAAGCTCTGGGTTTCGTCGTCGGCCACGGGAAGCTCGTGCGCCGCGCATCGCAGGTGTCCGGTGATGACGAAGGGGTTGTCCTCGTCGGTGACCGCGATCTCAACCGGGCGCTCGAACAGGTACTCCGGGTGTGACATGACGTACTGGTTCACCGAGGTGTCCAGGCCGACGAGGATGACCAGGGCGTCCCGGTCGCGTCGGCCCGCCCTGCCTGATTGCTGGAAGAACGAGGCCAACGTCCCCGGGTACCCCACCACAATGCAGGCGTCCAGTCCGCCGACGTCGATGCCCAACTCCAGGGCCGCCGTGGTGCTGACGCCGATAAGTTCGCCCTCGAACAGTCGGTTCTCAATCTCCCGCCGCTGCTCGGGCAGATAGCCTCCCCGGTATGGTGTGACCTTGCCGGTGAGGTGCGGCGCTTCTTGCATCAGCTTCTCAGTCACATATCGGTATATGAGCTCCGCGGTCATCTTGGCCTTGGAGAAGGTGATGGTGGGGATTCCGTGCTGGATCAGCCGGGCCATCAGGTCGTGGGCTTCCACGTTGGCGCTACGGCGGGAACGCCAATTGCCCCGGCGGATACGCGGCGGGTTCCAGAAGACATACGTACGCTTGCCCTGCGGGCTGCCGTCCTCGTCGATCAGCGTGAAGGGCTTGTCGGTCAGCCTCTCGGCCAGCTCCTTCGGATTCCGGATCGTGGCCGAACACGCGACGATCTGCGGGTCGGCGTCGTAGTGAGCGCAGACCCGGGAGAACCGACGCAGCAGGTTCGCCATGTTCGACCCGAACATGCCGTTGTAGACATGCAGTTCGTCGATGATCAGCCAGCGCAGGCGCTGCAGGAAGTTCGCCCAGCGGGCGTGCTGGAACATCAGTCCCGCGTGGAGCATATCCGGGTTCGTGAAGATGACCGACCCGTGGTCGCGCAGCTTCCGGCGATCACTTGCGGGGGTGTCGCCATCGTACACGCCGCTGAGCAGTCCCGACAGCCCGGCGGCGTTCAGGCCGTCGCGGAAACCCTTGAACTGATCCTGGGTGAGGGCTTTGGTGGGGAAGAGGAGGAACGCGCTGCCGTCGGGGTCGGCGGCCAGGGATTCCACCAGCGGGATGACGTATCCCAGCGATTTGCCGGAGGCCGTGCCTGTCGCGAGCACCACGTTCTCGCCGCGTCGCACCGCATCAATCGCGACCGCCTGGTGGGAGTACAACCGCTCCACGCCCCGGTGCTGAAGGACCGCCCGGGCGGCCTCACCCAGTGGCTCCGCCGGGTCAGCGAATGCGGCCTCCTTCGCCGGGCGCTCATGCACATGCACGATCTGCCCGGCGTAATCAGGCTCCGACCTCAGGTCATTGAGGAATGTCTGGAAGTCCACAGGGGCACCTGCGCTGGGCGGGTGAGTGCGTCCGTTTCGGTCTCAGGGCCGCGATGATGCGGTGTTGAGGTTCACCTCGGCAGCCTCACCAGTATATCGGCGAGGGTCACCAGGTCCAGGTAGTTGTGCTCGAGAACCGTGACCATCTGCACCGCATTGTTGCTGCGCACATAGTCATGGTAGGCCTCGGGAATCTCGCTGCCGGGGATGTCGTCCTCCCGTAGCTCGCGGCCGCAGATGTGGTGCTCCAGCGTCTGCAGCTTGCAGTCCGGCAGGTGGTGTTTCCAGGCGCGCCGGGCTTCGTGCAGCAGGTCTAGGTGGGCCAATTCGACGGTGAAGGGAACGCGGCTCGCGGCAGCTCGCATCTTCACGTAGGGCCAGTCGTAGCTCTTTCCGTTGAAGGACACGAGGACCGTCTTGTCCGCGGCGTCGGCGAGGAACAGCAACAGCGTCGCGGGCTCCTCACCGTAGTGGCGGGCGAAGTACTGGCGCACCACGAACCCGCCGTCCTCCCAGACCATGGTGCCGATCAGGAACAGCGGCGTACTCGTCAGCCCGGTCGTCTCAAGGTCAAGGAAGAGCAGGTCCTCGGGGCGCGGCGGCTCTGTGAGCTGTGGCAGTCGGGCCATCAGGTCCGCGGGATCCTTCAGGTATTCGCGGAAGGCGTCACCCAGCGCGCGCCACGATGGGTCGCGATCGGTGATCCGCTCACTGATGATGTACGCGAGAGACCCGTCCTCGGCTGCCTGCTCGACGCCGGGGGCCTCCTCCTCAAGCAAGACCGGAGGACCCTCGACGCGCGGCTTTGCGGGTGGCGGCGTGGCGGCTACCGGCTTCGGTGTGGGCTTGGGTGGCTCGGATTCCTCTCGCCGGGAGCGTCGGCGCAAGTCGCCCACGATGATGGTCTCCCGGCGCTTCGGCGGATCAGGGAGCATTTCCGTGCGGCGCTCGGACCGGTCTCCCGTCGCCTTGTCCTTGCGCAGTTTCCTCAGCTTGCGACCGATCTCGCGCATCTCCGCCTGCACCCGCTCATCACCTGGTCGGCGTGGCCCCGCGGAGCCCCCCTTGTCCTCATCATTACCCTCGAATCCGGCCAAAATGCGTGCCCTCCGACTGTCCGCGCGGTCTTGCAGCCGCCGGGAATCTCGTCTCTCGATTATACGACGCACGCGACGAGCACACAAGCGGATTTACGACCGTACAAATGATCGAGTGATCCCCGACCCCTACTTCAGCGCCTCCTGAAGACCCATGATCTGGTCGGCGAGAACGTACCGCAGGCGCTGGTAGTCGTCGCCGCCGTACTGCTGGGAGATCCAGATCAGCACGGGGCTCTC
>JALGSS010000759.1 GCA_029821745.1 Candidatus Zipacnadia bacterium | reverse complement strand
CGTCTGACTTCGGGGACAGCCCATGCCGCAGAGGGCCCACAAAGGTCTGACAGACAGCGGAGCTTTGCCGCGCCGCCTCAGGTCAAAACCGCGCCCTGCGCCACCAGCGCATCGCGGACAGCGGCGTACCCGACGTCCGCCAGGGCGGTTCTCTCGCGAGCGGCGAGGGCCACCGTCACCCCGGCTGCCTGACCGATGGCCATGCACCGGGACATTAGCCGGAAGGTGTCGATAACACGGGGTTCGGCCGATATCGCCCGCCCTGCCGCCGCCACATTCTCGAAACTCGCCGACAGAAGCGCCCGCCACGGGATGCCCCGCACGCCCGCCTGCGACCTGCCCCAATCGGGTACCCAGCGCGATCGGCTCCGGCACCGGGGTGTCCGCGTCCACGTCCGCCTGCGTGATCGTCTCCAATCCGACCATGCTCCGACCCGCACGCACGCCAACGCGTGTCGCCGCGTCCACGAGGTAACAGTGGGCGAACTGGGGGACCTCGCGTCGGAACCAGTCGACGGTCACCCACGCCTGCTCGCGCAGTTCGATGTCCATCCTCGTCAAGTCCTGTGACCTGAGGCCGTCTCCCGCGATGAGGGTGAAATTCAGCAGTACTTCGCCGGGATTCAGCAGCGCGAAACCCATGAACCGGTCCTGCGCCTCAAAGGGGATCTTCTTCTCCTCGACAAGCCGGCGGAAGGTGGTCTCCACCCACCCGCGATGGAATGTCGGCACGCCGCCGACACGGATGAGGACAGTCTTCGTGACGGACTCATCGGCCCCCGCCTCGCGCACTTCTCCGCCGGCCCGATGCAGCAGGTTCGCATCCCCGGTCGCGTCGACGAAGCAGTTTGCCTCAACGAGTGCCACACCGTCGGCGCAATTGACCGCAGCGGCCGTGATCCGGTCCCCACTAGTGACCGCGCCGATCAGGGAGGTGTAGTACAAGCGCTCGGCCCCCGCGCGATCCAGCAAACGGTTCGCGGCAGTCCGAATACCCTCGACCGATATCACCACGTTCGTGAGCAGCGGGCGGTCCCCAATCGGCCGGGGCTCCGGGGTCCCGCTCGGAGTCGTCATGAACGCTGCCTGCCCCATGCTGTCCAATTCGCGGACGATCTCATCGGCCACGCCGCCCACGATCTGACGGCCCTCTGCCCCATACCCCATCAGATACGGGCAGCATGCCCCTGCCGCCACGCCCCCGGGGAACCCGCACTGCTCGATGACCAGAGTCTTGGCGCCAAGCCTCGCCGCCGCGCACGCAGCGCCAATCCCACCGGGGCCCGCGCCGATCACCACAACATCGTACTGACCCAGAACCGGCCACTCGTCAGCGTGCTGGAAGATGGTGTCAGTCAATGGATCCAGCTCCGTTCCCGTTGCTTCTGTCGCCGCGTTTACTCACATTGCGCGTCCACGGCATTGTAGGCCCTCGCGGACCTCGTAGTCCACCTCGTCTCGACGACACAAGGTCGCCTGCCATGGGCCTCCCCCGTGTCCGAGCAATGTGGGCGGCAGGGCCTTGCTGACGAGGGATTCTGCCCTGAGCGGGGAAGTCAGAATTGGTCAGCCTGAAATCCGGGCGGCCATGTGGGATGCGCTCGAGCGCTCCCACGATGCTACAGTCTCAACCTGACAGGAAGGGAGAACGCAGATGAAGTGGGTGACCCGGTCTCACGTGCATGTCGACAGGGCGGCTTGTCCCTGGCTCATCACCCGGTTTGTCGACTCTGACGCGGAGTTCCTGTTCGTGCCCCGGAGCAAGGTGATGGAAGTCGCCGAAAGGGAAGGCGCCATTCCGTTTGACACACCTGGCGCCGATCTGCACCACCGCGATGATCTGTGCACGTTCGATGTAATCATCAAGGACTATGAACTGACCGACGGGGCGCTTCTGCGGCTCGCGAGGGTGGTCAATGCCGCCGACACCAACCGGATGGACAGCGACCCCCTGGCGGCCGGGCTCGAGGCCATCGCAGTTGGGTACAGCCTGCGCTACCCGGACGACCTGGAGAACATCGAAGAGCAGTTCGCGGTTTACGATGCTTTCTACGCGTGGTGTCGGCTGGACGTCGCCGGAAGCGGACCATAGGGAGAGAGCATGGCTCGCCTCGATGGCAATAGGAAGTCCATCGCCCGAATATCAGGGTTCCTTGGCCTGCGACGGAGCATCGTGGGTGTGTTGGCCATGGCCGTGCTGGTGGGCATGGGCGAGCGGATGGCGGAGCGCTTCCTGCCGATCTACATCCTGGCCCTGGGCGGGGGCGCACTGGTCATCGGTCTGCTACAGGCCATGGACAACCTGCTGTCCGCCCTCTACAGCTTCCCCGGGGGCTACCTCTCCGACCGCATCGGGACCAAACGTTCTCTCCTGGTCTTCAACCTTGTGGCCATGGCCGGCTTCGCCCTGGTGATCCTGGTCCCGTACTGGCAGGCCGTACTGGCAGGCGCTGTGCTCTTCATCTCCTGGTCGGCCATCTCGTTGCCGGCGACCATCAGCCTCCTGTACAAGGTGCTGCCCCAGGGGAAGCGCACCATGGGGGTGAGCATGCACGCGCTGGTGCGCCGCATCCCGATGGCCCTCGGTCCGGTCATGGGAGGGCTTTTCATCGGAGTGTGGGGTGAGCGAGACGGGGTCCGCATCGCTTTCGTGGCGGCGCTGCTCATGGCAGTCGTGGCGCTGGTCCTGCAGCAGAGAATGATCGAAGATGACCGCTCCGCCGCGGCATCGACGGCAGACGGCGGCGCTCCGGAGCCGGAGAAGAACCCGCTGAAGCTCTTCCCACTGATGAGCCCGGCCATGAAGAGACTGCTGGTCAGCGACATCCTGATCCGCTTCTGTGAACAGATCCCCTACGCCTTCGTCGTGGTCTGGTGCATGAAGACCATCGCCCAACCGGTAACGGCCGTGCAGTTCGGCCTCCTGACCACCCTCGAGATGACCACGGCAGTGCTGATCTACATCCCCGTGGCATACTTCGCCGACCGCACCACGAAGAAGCCCTTCGTGCTCATGACCTTCGTGTTCTTCGCCCTGTTCCCCCTGATGCTTCTCGGCAGCCGCAGCCTCGGATGGCTGGTCGCGGCCTTCATTCTGCGCGGACTCAAGGAGTTCGGCGAGCCGACCCGCAAGTCCCTGATCATGGACCTGTCGCCGAAGCAGTGCCGGGCGGGCATGTTCGGCCTGTACTACCTGATCCGGGACGCCGTCGTTGCCGTGGCCGC
>JALGSS010000758.1 GCA_029821745.1 Candidatus Zipacnadia bacterium | reverse complement strand
TTCGCCTGGTTCTTCGGCTCTTGGTTCGACCACCGGGAGGAGATAGAGGAGAAGCAGGGCGGCCTGGGGTTCGCGCCGATCTACCACGCGTACTACCCCGGCATCCGCGTGCGTGTGCTCCTAGACAACTACTACTGCCTTCTGCAGTGGCCCGGGCTGACAGCGGACCTGCAGATGAAGCTCATGCGCGAGATCATCGGCGCCGCCCGGTGGGTCTATCGGCGTAACGGGAGCTTCCACGTGGGCAACCAACAGGTGGCGGCGGCTCTGGCGCCGGGCCTCACCGGGCTGTTCTTCCCTGAGCTCAAGGAATCTGAGGCGTGGGCGGATCAGGCTTCGACACGGATGGCTGAGCACCTGAGCCGGGACTTTTTCGCCGACGGCGGCCACAAGGAACTATGTACGCAGTACCACAAGACGGTGCTGCGGGACGCGGCATTCCTCGGCCTCACCCAGAGGAGGAACGGTCAGCCAGGCCTCTTCGGCGGCGAAAGTGGCAAGCTGCTGGAGCGCGCCTATGACTGGCTCGCGGCCCTGGTCATGCCGTCGGGCACGACCCCTCCGCTGCATTCGGCCGTCTTCGCCACCGACTGGGTGATCCACCTGACCATCGGCGCCCGGTTTATGAGTCGTCCGGATTTCTGGGCGATGGCAGAGCCTGAATGGGAGAAGGGTTTGGCTCCCACCCAGAAGGGGCCGCTGGCCCTGAGCTGGGCGCTTGTCACCGAAGACCTGACCCCGGCGCACTTCGCCACGACGACGACGCCCGATCTGGGCAGCGTTCATCTCAAGGAGTCCGGCTTCGCCGTGATGCGCACGGGCTGGGAGCCCGACGACCGCTACCTCGTCTTCCAGTACGGGTGGGCGAACTCCGGCCACGCATACCCGGGGGCTCTCTCTTTCCTGCTGGCCATGAACGACGAGGTCATCGCGACGCAGCCCGGGTCGCCGCGCAGCTACCGGCACGCGGCATACGGGTACTGCCACTCGACGCGTTCACACAACGTCGTGAGCATTGACAATGCGAGTTACACGCCACGAGGGAAGTTCGCGCCGGGAGGAGTCCTCGAGCATCTTGCCGACCTTGATGGGGCCTGGTACGTACGGGCCCACCACGACGGCTACAAGCCTCTTTTCGGCGCCGGCCACGAGCGGCATATCCTGGCGATCAAGGACGGCCCCGTCTTCTGGTTCGATCGCGTCGAAGGCGGCGAGGGCCATACGGCTCGCCGGCACTTCCACACGCCGCTGGACGCACGCGTGGCCGACGACAAGTCGGTCACGCTGTCGGGTAAGGGCACGTACAGGTTGCTCCCGGCAGATCCCGAGCGGATCACCGATGTCGAAGTAGAGCAGCGCTGGGAAGCGGTGCTCCCACGAGACTGCCAGCCGGACGACTGCGGCAAGGTTGTTCCGGCTCTCGCGTGGGTGCAACCTCTGACACAGAAAGAAACTGCCTTCGGGATGGCCCTTGTTGTGGGGCCCGAAGGCAGCTTCCGATCCGTCGGCAGCCGAGCGTTCGAGCTCCGCGCCGGCGGCGATACTTATCTTGTGAGCTTCGGTCCGGGGCAGTTCGGTGAAGTGTCCACCGACGCCCGGTGCGCGTGCGTGCGCCTCCAAGGCAACGTGCCGATGGAAGCGTGGGTCCTGGAGGGCACCACACTGACCATTGCCCAGGAGCCATGGTTGGACGCGCCCAACGCTACCGATGCCCATCTGGTAGGCGCGCCCTGATGCCCCCGGCGAAGTACTCAGGCTGTGTGCCGCCCGCTGCTCGGGCTGGGCTACGCTACCACTGGCGCGAGGTCGTCTTGAACACGATGTTCTTGAGCTCCGGCCAGGTCTTCTTGCACGTTGGGCAGACCACGAACCCGCGCGGGACGTACTCGCTGTGTTGAACGACGCCGTGACATAGCGGGTTGGGGCAGTGGCCCTTGCACAACTCGCAATACCGGTACTTCATCTTCGCGACCAGTGAAACGACCACACCGACGGCTATCGCACCGAAGAGGACGATCAGCAGCCAGCGCAGCCAACCGGACTCGACCAGTGTGGCACCCCAGATGGCCAGTGCACACACCAGGCCCGTGATCAGCACCGGCGTCCACTCACTTCTGTTCACCACTCGCAACTTGTCCCTCAGCATTCGCTTAGCTACCTCCCATTCCATGATCTACTAGGAACGCTACACGCCACTTGAGTTGATGATGAAGAGAGCTGCCTGAGAAGGAACGAAGATGCGTTGCATCGCGGCCTGCCAACCACTAGTTTTTTACCCGTGACGACGCCGGCTAAACGAAAGTTTACCTAAAGACCGACGCTCAGACGCGTTGACGGATGCTCTGAGTTCCCCTATAGTTCTGTTACACAATCAACGGCGCTCTCCAAACGCCTTTCCCCGTTGTCGAGGCCCTGAGAATGAGCAAGACAGAGTTGGTCGAATGGACCGTCATGATCCTCATCATCGTGTTGTGGTGGCCGGTCGTCTTCATGGCGTGGGGCCCCGCCTGGTACCAGTATCCGCTTTCAGTCGTGTCTTTCGGAGCACTTCTCGTGATCTTCCGGAACCGTCTGAGACGCCTGAACCAGGGCTTCCAGGTCAGTGAGGAGATGATGGAGGCCAGGCACAAGGCCGAGGAGATGGCTCGCGGCGGGAGACCCTCTCTCGACGAGAAGGAGGCCCCCGACGTCTCGGACCAAGGAGCCCGAGCAGCATTGGATGCAGCAAAGTTCCTCGAAGCCATCAGACGCGGACGCTACTATGAGGATCAGATCGTCCGGGTGGAGCGCCTGGAGCCGCGGGACGCGGAGTTCCGCGACCTGGATACCCCTCTACTCGGGCCGCTTGCCGACGTCCTGAAGCAGGATGGCATCGAGCGTCTCTACACCCACCAGGCCGCCGCTGTTGAGGCCATCCGCAACGGTAACGACGTCGTCGTGGTCACCTCAACCGCCAGCGGCAAGACTCTGTGCTACAACGTGCCGGTTCTCGAGGCCCTGTTGGCGGATGAGAAGACCCGGGCTCTGTATCTGTTCCCGACCAAGGCCCTGGCTCAGGACCAGTTGAAGACGCTGAAGCGCTACCGAGAGCTCTGCCCCGAACTCCCGCTTCAGGCCGGCACCTACGACGGCGACACGCCCCAGGATCTGCGCCGGCAGCTTCGCGACGAGGGGAACGTCATCCTCACGAATCCCGATATGCTGCACAGTGGGATCTTGCCGAACCACGCTCGCTGGGCTCATTTCCTCGAACGCCTCAAGTTCATCGTCATCGACGAAGTCCACGCGTACCGGGGCATCTTCGGC
>JALGSS010000757.1 GCA_029821745.1 Candidatus Zipacnadia bacterium | reverse complement strand
GGCGCTACGCGAGATCGTCCGGCTGCAGGCGGAGTCCGGATTGGCTGAGCGCGCGGTCGAGCCACTGCGGCGACTGCTGGAGGCCGACCCCGCGACGGCGTGGGTCATCGCCACACTCGCCGAGATCGAGACGCGGCCCGACTTCTGCGCCCAAGCGCGTGACACTTTCGTGAACATGGCTGATTCCGAGCTTGGGAGCCCCGGCTTCTGGTTTGGAGTGGCTCAGTTGGCGGGTATGCTGCAGCGGACACCCCTGGCGTTGGCGCGGATGCAGGGCCTGGCGAGTCAGGCTCCGACCGACCCCGGGCCGGCGTGCGGAGTCGCCGCACTCGCCCTCGTTGAGGGCAGACCGCAGGTGGGCCTGGCTGCGATCCGCGCCGTGCCGAACGATCGGCGAGATGACCGCGTGCTGCTGCACGTATTGGCACGCACGCAGGCCGCTCTCGGTCAGCGGGATGCGGCGATGGTCTCGTTGCGACGCGCCATGAAGGTGGGCTGGCACGCACGCAGGCCGCTCTCGGTCAGCGGGATGCGGCGATGGTCTCGTTGCGACGCGCCATGAAGGTGGGCCCCGCGCAGCCTGAAGATCACATTCTGTACGCGGAGCTTGAGACGGCTGCCCGGCGCGAGGAGCAGGCCCTCTGGCACCTCGTGCAGGCCCTCAATCTCGACCCGGGCGCTACTGCAGCGCGCCGGGGGATACTCGCGCTCATTGAGACCGGCACGTTGCCCCCTGCCACGATCTTGGAGGGCCTGAAGCTGCTGTACGCCTACCGCCCCGAGACGGGCGTTGTGCATGATCTGGTGGGCGAACTGGGAAAGCGGGATGACGCACGGGACCTGTGCGAAGCGTGGCTCAGATTGCACCCTGAGCGCGCCCCTGGGCCTCCATCCAGGGTTCCGGATGCTGGTCAGGACTGACGCTCGCGTCCCACGCTCTGGAAATCTGTCCGCGACGGGGAACCTACCCGGCATGAGCTATGTGATCGGCGTTGACGGAGGCGGCACGCACACGAAGAGTGTGGTGCTGGCAGTAGATGGACGAGTGCTGGGCACGGGCCGGGCTGGGCCGTCAAACTACCGGCGCATCGGGCTGGATGCGGCCTTCGAGAATGTGCGGCAGTCCGCCCTGCGCGGCCTTCGAGAATGTGCGGCAGTCCGCCCTGCAGGCACTTCAGGCCGCCGGTGTGTCGCCGCCGGCCAGGGCGGCCTGCTTCTGCATTGCGGGAGCCGGGCGAACGCCGGAGCTGGTCTTGCCGGGGTTGAGGGCGCTGGAGTTGGCGGCGGAGAACGTGCTCTTCCATGACGCGAAGGCGGCTCTTGCCGGGGCGCATCTGCTCCAGCCCGGACTTGTGGTGATTGCGGGCACGGGAGCGGTGGTGTACGGTGAGGACGGCGCCGGGCAGCAGGTTCAGGTAGACGGCTGGGGACCCTTGCTGGGCGACACGGGAAGTGGATACTGGATTGGCCTGCAGACGTTGCGCTCCGAGGCGTCCACGCTCCTTTCGGGCATGGTGCTGGAGCACTTCGGGGTCGATACGCCGCCGGATCTGCTCGCGGAACTGCCGCTAGATCGCACGAACTCGAAGCTCGTCTCAGAAGTGGCCGGTGTCTGCGCTCAAGCGGCCGGGAGGAGCGACGCCGTCGCCCGGCGAATACTGGAGCAAGCGGGAGAGTATCTCGCCGACTCCGCGAGCGCTGCGATCCGGGCCCTGGAATTGCAGCCAGTTCCGCGGATTGCGGTCGCGGGGGGCGTGCTCGACAACGGCCTTGTTCGTGACGCTTTTGAACAGGCTCTAGCTGAGCAGTGGCCGGACGTGGCCGTGGGCGCGCCCGAACTGCCGCCGGTTTTCGGCGCGGCATTGTTGGCTCTGCGGGCGGCCGATACTGAACCCGACGAGGGCGTGATCGACAACCTGCGCCGGTCTCGCGCCGTGTGCGGGTAACTCCAGACTCACCGTCGACGACAGCGGGCCCCCGGTCTGAAGGAGGCCTGGGGGCCGGTCTGACAGCCGCTGCAATCCGTACTCATACCGTTTCTCAATGGCAATGAACGAAGCTCCGGAGGTGTCTCAATGCGTAGGTCTCCAGCAACAACACTGCTGCTTGCCGCATTGATGGTTGTGGGTGTGACGACGCTTGGTCAAGCTCAGGATGCAGCCCCAGCCATGGATTGGGCGCCATACGTGGAGGTCAACGGTACACTCACTGATATGCCCTCAAGCCCCGCTGTCCTCACAGCGGGAGAGATCTTGGTACCCGTTCTCGACCTGTTTGGAATTATCGGTGGCGACGTGGCGGAGGCCGCTGAGGGCCGGCAGTTCACGGTCACGCGTGGTAACGTGGTCATGCAGTTGGTGGTCGACCAGTCCAGCTACCAAGTTGGCGACCAGTCCCTGGAATTCACGATCTATCCCGTCCTCGTGGGCGGAATCGCCTACCTTGACCTGCGCGATATCACCGAAGCTCTGGGCGGGACGTACACATGGGACCCCGCCACGATGACGGCTGCGATCGCGATCCAGCCTGTCAGCGCTGTCGCGAAGACGGTGACCGGGGCGCTGGTCTACGTCGATAAGCGGCAGCAACCTCCGTTCTTCCTCGTCACGCCGACGGGGGCGCAGACGCCGACGCCGTACGTTGGTGCTCAGAACGTCGAGTTCGTGCGGTCCGGCGCCGGCGGCGTCACCGAGACGGCCTCCATCGACGATCTGGAGGTCGGCGACGACTTGGAGTTGGGGCTGGATCAGCAGGATCGGGTCGTGCGCGTTAGTCAGATCCGCAACCTGGTCACCGGCACCATCGAGTACATTGGGGGCAACCTGATCCTCCTGCAGACGGCTGAGGGCCGGCGACACTTCACGCTCGTGGCCGATGCGAGGATCGCTGACGACGCAGGGCGGAGCTATGACCGCAACCAGTTGAAGGCGGGGCAGCGGGCTACCGTCAGCGTGGCGCAGTCGGGGAAGGATATCACCGCGATCACCGTCTACATCGCGGCGGAAGCGCCGGCTGGGCAGGCTCCCGCAATTGCCGAGGTTACGGTCCAGGACTACCGCAAGCCTCTCAAGAAGGGCGACAAACTCGTGGTGCGGATGTCGGGCACGGCCGGTGGCACTGCTTCATTCGACATTGGCGCTCTGATCACGGGTGTCCGGATGACTGAGGAACAGGCGGGCCGGTATGTCGGCCAGTACACCGTGCGTGACGGGGATGGTGTGACCGACGCTACGGTCACCGCGCGCCTCAGTCTTGGCGGCCAGGCTGCGGCTCCTGCAGCCGGCGCCCAGATCGTGACGATTGACACCACGCCGCCGACGATCCCCCTGGCAACACCCAAGAACGGGGAGGCCGTCAGGGGAGCGCCGCCGACCATCGTGGTCCAGTACTCCGATGCGAACGGCAGCGGCATTGACCTGGCGCAAACGCAGCTTGTCCTCGACGGCAAGAGCGTCACCAAGGAAGCCAATATCGACACGGTCGGGATCTCCTATCAGACCGCGAACCTGGCGTTCGGCGACCACACATACCAGGTCCGCATCGCGGATGCGGCCGGCAACCCGCTGGTGCAGGACTTCCAGTTCGCGATGATGCCCGAGGGCAAGATTCTGGCCTTCACCCACGACGGTCGTCAAGCGCTCAGGATCGGCGACAAGCTGACTGCTGAGCTTGAAGCGACCGAAGCGGGCGGCAAGGCGTACTTCACGATTGCCGGTAACTGGCACCGCGTGAACATGGCCCGTGTGGGTGACACCAACAAGTTCCAGGGCACTTACACGATCGCGGATGCTGATCGCCAGAAGTCGGCCGCCATCGTGGGACATTTCGTCGACGCCAACGGCAAGGACTATGAGTCACGGTCGGACGTGAAGGTCAGTATCGGCTGGGGTACGCCGACAAAGCTCGAGATCCGGGACCCGGCGGACGGCGCCGCCTGGCAGGACACAAGCAAGATGCTCCAGGTGATGGGTCTCGCGCCGCCCGGCCGCAAGGTCCGCGTGTCCGTCCAGTACCCATACTACGGCTACAAGACGAGGAAGCTGGACGAGGACACGGTTACGAGCAACCAGCGAGGGGTCTGGCGGACGAAGGATATGAAGATGAAGCTCAGCGGGCTGAAAGCGGCCTTCGTAACGGAATACAAGGTCGTGGCGGAGATGCTGGGCGATGGGGACAAGGTGGACGAGAAACAGGAGATCACGATCAAGCTGGGCAAGGAGTAGTCTCGCGCCCACTTCGAGCCGACTGATCGGGTAATGCAAGCGGAGGGCCCTTCACTGGGGCCCTCCGCTTTTCTCTGGCGGGGCTGGTCAGGGGCAGGCCGGGCCCGCGGCTAGTCAACGAAAGCCAGCACCTGCCGGGCCGCCTGCTGGGC
>JALGSS010000756.1 GCA_029821745.1 Candidatus Zipacnadia bacterium | reverse complement strand
CCGAAGGCCGACGAGATCATCGCCGGGCACATCGACCAACCGACGGCTCTGGGCCCGGATTCCCCCTGGGGACGCATCGCCCGGATGGAAGACGGCTACGTCCTGCTGCTTGGCGCCGACCAGGACCGCAACACGCTCCTGCACTGCGCGGAAGAGGCCGTGGACGCGCCCTATCTGAGCCCGCTCACCCGCACGTACATCGACGCGGACGGGAACCTGCAGACCAAGGAGCTGGCGCGCTTCCCCGGCCCGCACCGGGACTTCATCGGGCTGACGGCGCTGTTTCGCGAGGCCGGAGTCCTGACCACCGGCAAGGTCGGCCGTGCCTTGTGCCAGTTGATGCACGCCGGCCGCACTCTCGAGCTGTCCATCGCCGCTCTGCGCAAAGACCCGGCGGCGGTGCTGTGCGACAACCCGAACTGCGCCGATTGCGTCGAGCAGCGCGCGGCCATCGCCCGCCACCGTCTCGCCCAGGAGGATTTCACGCTGACGGCCCTCGTCGATGACCTCGGCCTCGGCATCGACCGCATCCAGGACGCCCTGGGCCTCATCGCCAACCGGGGCATCGAGACCGTGGAGTTCGGACCGCTGCTCACCTCCCAGTTAATCACACTGGCGGAGGAGCCGCTGACTGAGGTCCGCGCACTGCTCAGCGCGATGGGCATGTCGGTCTCGATGGTCAGTTGCGTCGGTAGCCGCGACCTGAGCGAAGCCGTCCACCATTCGGCCGACCTCGCTAAGGCGCTGGGCGCCACTCTTGTGAAGCTCCCACCGATCCCGCTGGAGGCCGAGATCCCGGTGGAGGACATCGCGCTCCTAGTGCAGGAACTGGGCGATATCGGCCTCACCCTCGTCATAGAGAACCAGGAGGGCACGTTCTGCGACACAAAGGGCGACTGCGAGGCTGTGCTCGCGAGCCTCCCAGGAGTCGACCTTGCCTTCAACCCGGCGAATTTCGCCCATGTGGAGGAGCATCCGTTCCTCTATACGTTCTATAAGGGGAAGCTCAAACACCGCGTCCGGCAACTCTACATCACCGACGGTTGCCGGCCGGGCGGCGATCTGTTCACGCTCCCCGGTCAGGGCAACGGTGAGGTGAAGGAGCTCATGTCGATCCTCCGGTGTCGGGGATTCGACGGCTTCTTCTGCCTGAAGACCGGCTCGCGGATCGGCGTCGATGAGTTCAAACGCCAATGCGACGCCTTCTGGCACTTGATCGAGACGTTGTAGGGGCAACGACCGGGTTGTGTTGTAGAGATGCAATCATGGGCACGGCTGAGGCACTGTAACCATGGGCACGGGGTGTCACGGTGTGTGTGACGGGGCCCCCTGCAAGGCGTCTGACAGGTCCCGCGGGGCCCCGGTCATAGAGACCGGGTACCGGTCTCGCTACCCCGCAGCTAACCCAGTTTCTAGCCGTGGGGTGCCGATGCCGCACAATCGGCGGGGCCCCACGGGTACCCCAGATGTGGTTGAACGGCCCTGCGGGGCCCCGGTCATAGAGACCGGGTACCGGTCTCGCTACCCCGCAGCTAACCCAGTTTCTAGCCGTGGGGTGCCGATGCCGCACAATCGGCGCGGCCCCACGGATGCCTCAAATGTGCGGAAACGGTCCCGCAGCTACTAAGGAAGTCGCTAATGAATCGCTGTTTCTGGCTTGTCCCCGTCATCGCCGCCCTCGCTTTCGCAGGGCCGGTGATGGGACAGGCGGCGAGATTTGACAGTAAGCCCGTCACTGTCGAGGCGACGAACGCGCCTCTGACCCGCGTCTTGTCCGACCTCGCGAAGCAGCTTGGGGTCGGGATGATCTCCGACGGCACCGATGCCGTGCTCGTCACCCTCTCCCTTTCAGATATCCCCTTCCGCGACTGCATGGATGCCCTCGCCGACACCTTCTCAGTCCTGGCGACCTGGGAGCAGGGAACGCTGGTGGTCAGGACCGCCAAGCAGGTGGTCGGGACGGCCGCCGAGCAGTTGGCCGAAGGCCGGCTCGAGCTCGTACGCGCGCTGACCCCGATCGCGTTCGGCGAGACCCCGCATTACGGCTTGCCCACGCTCCATACCGACTTGGCTCGCCGGTTGGTTGCGGTCGTGGATCAGGCCTCGCGCGAGGCTCTGAGTTCCGGCCGGCTCACGCCTGAGTTCGCCGCGGGCCTCGCCCGGCTCAGACTGCAGAACCCGGCAAATCGCAGTGCTCTCGCAGCCTCGGCGGCCTCCGGGTTCCTGCGCCAGGGACAGCTTGAGTCCGCCCTGCAGGTCTACGAGCAGTTCCTCCTCGCCGATGAAACGAAGATGGCCTCATGGGCCTGGGGGCAATTGCTCACGACGCTCCACTATGCAAACGATTCACGGGCGCCGGAGTTCTGGGAACGCACGTTTTCTTACCCCAAGGTGGCGCACGTCATCGAGGAAGCCTGGCGACAGAAGAAGTACCGCGATGGCCTGCATTTCGGGCGTCTGAACATCCGCTACGCCAACGCCCAGAACCGCCCCCGGGATGCCGCTCAGGTGCAGGCGGCGGTGGAGGCATGCCTGAATGCTCGCCGCGTCATCGACGTCACCTGCGCCGTGGATGAGGAGGCCCTCGGCGACCCGCGCTCGGAGGCCAAGGTGCGGGCGAGGGTCGCCGCCGTCTCGAAGGTATTCGAGGAGCAGTTCGACATCGAGTTCCGGGTGACCGAGATCATCCCCTGGGACCCTCCCGCAACTAACGGCTTCGAGCCCCAGTATCGGGTCCTGCGCATCGGCTTCATCCTCGAAGTGTTCGAGGTCCATCCCTCCCAGTTCAAGATCGACCACCAGCACATGTGGCTCGGGTACGGGTGCCCGCACATGGGAGCGTATATGCTCACCCGCGATTTCGCCTTTGAGTATGCTACCGACCGAGAGGCCCTGGAGTGGACCCTGGGGGCCAGTGCGGTGGCCGAGACACTCACCCACGAGATGGGCCACATGTTCGGGGCGCTGCACGTGGACGACCGGAACTCGGTCATGCAGGCACGCTCCACGGGCGGGCGCAATTCCCGATTCGACGAGCTCAATACC
>JALGSS010000755.1 GCA_029821745.1 Candidatus Zipacnadia bacterium | reverse complement strand
GCGAAGGATGCGGTCGTCAATGTTGGCCATCAACTGCTCCCGCGTGCCCTTCGGGCCGGGGAGTGTGTACTGCTCTGCCTTTGCGCGCAAGAATTCGTACAACTCGGGCTGGTCCTTCAGGCCCGTGATGATCTTGTCGTAGTTCACCGCGAAGGTTTTGAGAATGCCCGTCTCCCAGATCGCGCCGTCAATCTTGCCTCGCTTGCTGCCGCCGTCCGAATGGTACCAGCCGCGCAGCGCGTAGGGGTTCCAGTCCATGTCGGGGTAGACGTCGGCGATGCGGTCGAGCATGATCGCGGCCTTGTGCGCGTACAACGGGTCGCCACTGTACAGGTACGCGTTGGACAGGGCGCCCAGGCCGGAGCGAATGACCCCCCAGAGCTTCCAGGTGTAGTAGGCGATGTAACGGTGCCCATGGCCGTTCTCGTCGATGTACCCGAAGCTCCGGGTCGGGGTGCTCGGCGTTGAACAGCAGGGACCGGTCGGCTTTCTCGGGATTGAAGACCCCATGCTCGTCGATCCCGCTTCGGTAGTACTTACCGAAATCGTTGGTGGGGAAGACCGACTTGCAGGACGGGCATGTGAGCTTCCACGGCTTGCCGAAGACGTTGGGATTGTAGGGATAGTTGCCGTGTTTGAAGACTTCGTCGCCACAGACGAGGCAGCCCGGGCGGACCTTGCCCGACTTCGTGTAGGTCATGGAGACGTCGATGCAGCGGGGCAGGTCCTGCCCGGGTATCATGTTCCACAGGTCTTCGTCGGACATGTCGGCCCAGGTCTGGGCGCTACGGACCGCGCCATCTCGGATGCCTTTGGCCCAGTCATGCGCCTCGACGTTGCGGGCGATGTTGGCCAGCTTCTCAGGCGTGTACATCCCGCCGGAATCCCTGCACAGGGCCATGGACACGGGGATGAGCAGGAGCAGTGCGACAAGATACGTGGAGTGAATCATGCAGACCTCCGCCTTCTATTGAGTAGGCGTAGGTTCGCAGCACGGACAACGTGGACCTTCCTGAGAGTGGCGAGGACTTGCCCTAACCTCAGCGAGACGCCGAGGGTGCGGCGCGGCCTATCGGGGTAATGGAAGGGCTCCCGCCGGTAACGAGAGCCTTGCCCAAGCCTGACGTGAGACAGTTCTGTCCGGAGGTCTTGACGGCAGGCGTTTCCCCCTTGGCGGGGTCACTCAACCGTGTCGAGAAGCCCCTCCTTCACCGCCAGCCAGTAGTTCCACTCGACGGGTGCAATCGCGCGTGAGTCCAGGCACTCGGAGTAGTCGTAGAAGGTCGCGAGAGTGGCGAGGCGGAGTGCGGCCTCGGCAGCCAGGGGGCGGTTGTCGGACAGCAGAACCGTGCTGATGCCGTCCAGTGGTCGCCACCCAGTCCAGGCGGGAGAGCGGTCACACCCTCGGGGACCTGTGCCCACGCGAAGCGGGCGCATTCAGCCATCCCGCGCCGGTAGTCCTCCCGGCGCGACCAGTCGGGGTCGAGGTCGAGGAGCGCTCGGAAACTGAGCTGAGACTGAATCGCCACCCAACTGGATGTGGTCTCCGGGAACCCCACACAATGCTGCAGGCGCGACGGCACAAGGACCTCGTACTCGTCCAGCCAGCGGGCGTCCCCGGTGACATCATGGCCCATGAGCAGGAAGGATAGCAGGCGCTCGGCCCTCGTGGGCACAAACGCGTCAAGATGCCCGAAGCGGGTCAGCGTCCCGTCGGGCTCCCGAATCGTCCAGCCATAGCCCTTCAGTCTGGTGAGCACATTGTGGAGAACCCGGCGGATCGCCTCGCGGTCCTCGGGGGCGGCCAGGGAGGATCGGTAATAGCGCCACAGGCCGAACAGAAGCCCGGTGTACTGATCCACCGACGGGTCGCGGCGCAGAGTCTTGCGGTCGGGCTGGAAGCCCCGGACGATGTAGCCCGGCTCGCCCGCGATGGTGGCGTTATCCAGCAGGCCGTGGAACAGGAGTCGGGCCTTGCGCGCGTCCTCGGGGAGGCCGGTGCAGGCATGACGCAGGAGCATGGCGTCCAGGTACATGCCGCCGCACAGGGATGAGTCCTCCACGGAGGCCGGGTTCTCGGCGCTGATGCCTCCCGCAGGGATCTCGGTGTATAGCAGGTGCGTCTGAGGGTCGATGAACCGGTCCCAGAGCACGCGATGTATCGCCTCAATGGACTGACGAAGCGCCTGGTCTGAAGGCGGCTCGGGCACTATGACGGACATCGGCACGGGCTTCGGCGTGAGGGCCTCGGCCTCGATGACCCGGGCTTCGCCGCCGCCCTCGGGGACGAGGCGGAAGTAGTCAACGTACGATACGCCCTGGGTGACCGGATGCAGGATGGTGATGACGAGGGTGCCATCAGTGACCGTTGTCGGGCCCGCGTTGAACTCTACCCCGGCGGAGAGACGTGCGTTCGTCGGCAAAGGCCGCACTGAAGCGCTGGCCGGGCAGGGATACCATGAGCGTGCGCCCGGCCCGGTACCCGCCGATGAACACCTGGAACGCTCCGTCAGGCAGCGACTCCAGCCGCCACTCGACCAGGGATAGCCAGGGTCCGTCAATGCCCCAGGCGGCGCGCTCGGACGCCCAGGCGAAGTTGTCACCGCTGCGAATTGTCCACAACCCATCATCAGCGGCGACTGTCACCGGCGTGAGGACGATCGCTGCACTGATGACCAATCCACAGAGCCTAATGGACACTTGAGACCACCCCTGTGATAGTAAAATGTATATAATGGAATTTCAGTAAAACAGAGCGCTGCTTAAGAATTCTCAAGGCACAGTCATAAAAGCCGCACGGCGAGAAATAGTAACCCGCCTGCCAAATAGCGATGTTTTCCACCTTCCGGGGAGGATTTCCACCGACTTTTCCACAGCGCGTGTCCTGGCCGACTGTCGAAATGACGGACTGCGGCGCACTGGCGCGGGCCTCGCCGAGCGCATACGGGTCGTCTCGGGGCCGCGCGCGGCTGCTAATCCAAGGGTTTTCCACACTCCATATCCACTGGCCATTGGCTGGAGCGCCCCCGCTTTTGTCCGGCAAAAGTACCGGCGGCCTCACCGGTGGGCCACTTGCCGGGAACCGCGAATCCACTGTATATTCTGGATGTACCTGTCCGCAACCTTGCGTGGGACTTGCGGGCAGGTGATACGGTGTGTGGTGTTCTGAGTATGTGCCGGGGAGGGCAAGTGCACTCAGGCCAGAGCAGGGAGAAGGGATCTGCCCATGTCAAAGCGTCGTCCGCGTCCCGACGAGCAGGAATACACGTTGCTTGAGCTCACCGCCATGCGCAAGGCCATTGGCGAGCGAACTCTGAAGAGCAAGCTGGAGAAGCCCGATTTCTGGATGAGCACAGAGATCGATGCGACCGCGCTGACGGAGGTGCGGGCGAGTCTGCGCCAGACCGGAGCAGACGTCATACCCAGCTACAATGACTACATTCTCAAGGCCGTGGGTCTGGCGCTCCGCGAGAACCCACGATTCAACGCGTGGGTTGCTGAGGACGGTCTGCACGTGCTCGAGCACGTGAATGTTGCCTTCGCCGTCGCGACTGAGCAGGGCGTCTTGATGCCGACTCTGATGGACGCCGACACGAAGCCGATGGCACAGATCGCCGAAGAGACCAAGGGCATGATCGACATGGCCCGCAAGGGGAGGCTGCGCGCGAGTCTGCAGATGGGCGCGGGCTTCAGCGTCAGCAATATCGGCCCGTCGGCCGTCGACGCCTTCAGCGCGATTATCAGCCCGCCGCAGGCCGGGATTCTCACCGTCGGCGCAATCAAGATGCGCCCCGTGGTGATCGGGAGCGAGATCGTGGCCTGCAAGACCATGGTTTGCACCCTGACCATCGACCATGCGGCGGCGGACGGCGCCGACGGCGCCAAGTTCCTCAAGGACATCAAGCGCGTGCTGGAGAGCCGGGAACTGCTGGAGAGCGTGTAGAAGCGCGTGCGGCTCGCGTGCGGCAGATCAAAGTTACAGCACAGACAGGTGAAGGGGCGTCCCGTGCATGTCGGTGGTCTTTCTGGCGGCGGATTTTCCCCCATCGACAGGGGGCATCCAGACGGTCGCGTACGAACTGGCCCTCGCTATCCAGGAGAAGGGTGAGGACGTCGGTGTCGTGACGGTGTGCCGGCCGGGCGCGGATGAGTTCGACGCGAACTGTCCGTATCCCATCGCGCGTGTGCCTGAGGCCTCGAAGCTGCAGACCGCGACGAATCTGTGTGAAGGCGTCACAGAGCTCATTGGGCAGATCGCCGAACGCCCCCGCGCGATCGTGGCCACGAAGTGGTTCCCCGAGGGGCTGGCTGCCGCGGCGACGATGAAGATGAAGCGGCCCTGCGTCACCTTGATCGGCCACGGGCGAGAGTTCCGAATCAACGGCGGCAATCCGCTGAAGTGGTTCCTCCAGAAGTACATCCTCCGACAGATCAACCTGTGCATCGCCGGGAGCGAGTGGACAGCCGGGGAGTTCCGCAAGGCCGGAGTCCGCCCGGACCGGATTCGCGTGGTCAACTATGGCGTGCGGCCCGAGGTCTTCGAGACGGCGGGAGACGTGGCGGGGCTGAAGACTGAACTCGGCATCGGCGACGAGCCGGTGCTGCTGACGGTCGGCCGGCTCGTGGCGCGCAAGGGCCACGCCGATGTGTTGCGCCTGCTGCCGAGAGTGCTTGAGCGAGTCGGCGACGTGACCTACGTCGTCGTCGGATCGGGCCCCGAGGAGCAGATGCTTCACGACGCGGCAGAGGCCTACGGTGTGGCGGAGCACGTACGCTTCGTCGGCAAGGCGGACCCGGAGCGGCTGCCCGACTACTATCACCTGTGCGATGCCTTCGTCATGCCCACGAAGGACGTGCCAGGCGATCCCCTCGAGGGCTTCGGCGTGGTGTACCTCGAAGCGAACGCTGCCGGCAAGCCGACGATTGCCACGGACTGTGGCGGGGTTGCCGACGCGGTCGCTGACGGCGTGTCCGGCTTGCTCGTGCGCCCCGACGATGACGATGCACTGGTCGATGCGATGGTGCAACTGACCTCAGACCGTGAGCGCGCCCGGACGCTGGGTGATTCGGGGCGCGATCGGGTCATGAGCCGGTTCACCTGGGACAAGGTCGCGGACCGTTTCCTCGCCGCGCTCGACGACCGAACGGGCAGATAGCGAGGGTGGACCTCCCCCCGGCCTCTTCCTGGGAGGAATGGGGAGAACGGCGGGGAGGAATGGGGAGAACGGCGACCTACCCCCCGACCCCCTTCCTGGGAGGAATGGGGAGAACGGCGACCTACCCCCCGACCCCCTTCCTGGGAGGAATGGGGAGAACGGCGACGGTTCATGAATGTTGGTCGCCGCGGGCCGGTGGCCTGCATCTGTGGCAACGTGCGCGGTTCGCGAAGTCAAATGAGCGGGCGCCAGTGGCACCCTTTCATCTGACTTGGCGAACCTACTGTCGACGAGTGAGCGACGGGAAGGCAGCGGCCCCCAGGCCGGACACTTCGATGCGATACAGCCGCGTCTCGTAATCCGGCCG
>JALGSS010000048.1 GCA_029821745.1 Candidatus Zipacnadia bacterium | reverse complement strand
GTGGCTGCTGCAGGCGGACGGGTGTCTATCTTGCGATAGTCAAGAGTTCAAAGCCGTCGCCCCCTCTCCCCCACCTTTCTCCGCCCTCGGCAGGTCCGTGATCGTGGTCGGGCACGTGGGCCTCGACGACGCGGGGACCCCTTTCTTGAAGCCGATCTCCGTGGCCGCCGTTCCTGAGACGACCGTCGGGGCGGCGTGGCTGAGCGCGGACCGGTTCGAGGTCGATCGGCACGGCTCACTGGTGCTCACGGTGGGCGCGGTGATCGGGGGCGGCGCTGATGTGGGCGATACGCGGCAGTTCGTCCTCGAGCTGCGCAGCCCCGAAGGCGAGACACAGCAAGTCGCGGTGCCGGCTGCGGCAATGGCGGTCGTTGAGGGCACCGGCGGACAGTGGGTGGAGTTGTCAGGTCACCTGGTCTGGCGCCTGCCGCCTGTTGAAGGCCGCCGAGGCGTCGGGCTCTGGCGTGCGCGGTTGGTTCTCCCGGAGGTCCAGAGCCCACCAGAGTGCCGTTTCAGGGTCATACGGGGGCCAATAGGAAGTGTAATCTCACGATGACGGGGCCCGGCGCCGGCACGGGGGGCTTGAAGGTCAGGAAGGCGCAGGGACCGCCCTGGCTCTGGTGGGGAGCGGTGGGCGTCCTCTGCGCGCTCTGGGCCGGGGGCGGCTGGTGGGCCGGAGGGACCGGGCGCCCGGACAGCACAGATGTCCCCGAGGAGATCGCGCTCAGCAGCCCATCCGCTAGTCCGTCGCGGGGGCCGGCCGAGATACATGTCTGCACGGACCTGGCTAAGGCGAAGGAGACCACCTCTCCCCTGCTCCCCGCGGGAGCGAAGGCCTTGCACGCGTACGTGCGGCTTGACGGCGAGATCAAGCCGGCTCAGGTGGCCGCGGAGTGGTGGTGGTGCGGCGAGAGGGTCGGCGGAGCAAAGGCGAGGCGGGTCGAGGCGGGCGAGCTGTCCGGGTACCTGGCTGTGACGCTGGGACCGCCCGGGGACACCGACGGTTTCGGCCCGGGGGTGGGTGAGGTGGAGATGAGACAAGGCGGCGCACGGGTCGCGAGAGGGTCCTTCGTCGTTTCCGAGCGCGCGCAAGAGATTCCTGCGCAACAAGCCCCGGCGCTGGGCGAGACGCGGGTGGTCGCGAGCGCGACAGGGCGAGCAGTTGGCGATGACGGGCGTATCAAGCGGGCAACGGCGAACTTCGAAGGGACCGAGAAGATCTGGGCGTGCTTCGAGTACGTGAACGCGGACCCTGGCGCCGGTTTCGTGATGCGGTGGTACTGCGAGGGGCGGGAAATCGAGGCGGCGCGCACGACGGTCGCCGCTAAGTCGCGGTCGGGGGTTGCGCAGGGGTGGATAGTTGCGAGTGGCCGCGTTTCGCTGCCGCCTGCAGGCTACAGCGTGACACTGTCATACGGCAGCGAAACGCGGCCACTGGGTGAGGCGAAGTTCAGAGTGACACAGGAGGTGGCGGTCGACGCTCAGGCAAGCAGCGCGAGCAACTCAAGGAGTCGTTCGAGCTCTTCCCCGTTGGAGTAGTTGATCTCAATCCTCCCCTTGCCCCCCGCCTTGGCGCGGATGTTGACCTTCGTCGCGAGAATCCCCTGCAAGCGGTCCTGGGCTTCGCGCAGGTTCGGGTCGACCACCTTCCCCGGTGTGTGTGGCGCGGGCGGCGGTTCGCTGGGAGCGAGGGCCTCGCGGACAGCCTTCTCAGTCTCGCGGACCGTGAGTGCGTTCTCGCGGATACGCTCCCAGAGAGCGAGCAGCGTGTCGGGATCCCCGGAAAGCCCAAGCAAGGCGCGCCCGTGACCCTCCGTGATGTCGCCCTGTCGAATCGAATCCTGAACCGGATGCGGCAGATCGAGCAAACGTAGTGTATTGGCGATGGCGGAGCGGCTCTTGCCGATGTATTGCGCGAGTTGCTCCTGTGTCAGTGCGAACTCGTTGAGAAGGCGGCGGTAGCCGCGTGCGGCCTCCAGGGCGTTGAGGTCCTCGCGCTGAAGGTTTTCGATGAGCGCGAGTTGGAGCGACTGCTCGTCAGAGACGTCCTGGACAATGCACGGCACGGTCTCGAGACCTGCGCGCTGAGAAGCGCGCCACCGCCGCTCCCCGGCCACGATCTCGTAGTCTTCGGCCTTCTTGCGCACGATGATGGGCTGCAGGACCCCGTGGGTCTCAATGGAGAGTGTAAGCTCTTCGAGTTTCTCGGGGTTTGCTTCGGCACGAGGCTGCATGGGGTTGGGGTACAGCTTGGCAATAGGTACGTCCACGAGGGATCTGGTGTCGGCGAGAGGCTCGGCGGCGATGAGTTCACCAAGCCCTTTTCCCAGGCTGCGTCTACGCATTCGGGAATACCTCCCGGTAGAGGTCCCAATAGGCCTTGGCACCTCGGCATGAGGGATCGTAAACAACGGCAGGCAGGCCGTGGCTGGGTGCCTCGGCCAATCGTACGTTGCGTGGAATCGCGCGGTGGTAAACTTTGGGTCCTAGATGCGCCCGGACCTCGTCGGCGACCTCAGCGGAGAGATTCGCGCGCCCGTCGTACATAGTAATGACGACGCCTTCGATCTTGAGGGCGGGGTTGATCTGGTTTTGGACAAGTCGCACGACCTTCATGAGTTGTGCGAGGCCCTCAAGGGCGTAGTATTCAGCCTGGATAGGTATGAGCGCGCCCGTAGCGGCAGCGAGGCTGTTGACTGTGAGAAGGCCGAGAGACGGTGCGGTGTCGATGAGTACGATATCGTACTCATCGAGGGACGGCTCGAGGATGTTGCGCAGGCGCGTGTCCCGAGCGATCGCGTTGGCGAGGGTGAGATCGGCCCCCGCAAGGTCGATCGTGGCGGGGATCAAGTGGAGATTGTCGATCTCAGTCTCGATGAGCACGGAACGAAGTGCATGCACCGGATCCTCGCGGAGTTGATCGTCGGTGAGGAGGTCGTAGACGCACGCGTCGAGCTGGGAGCGGTCAACGCCAAGGCCCGTGGTAGCGTTTCCCTGGGGGTCTGTATCGAGAAGGAGGACCCTCTGGCCCTCAAGTGCGGCGCACGCGGCGAGGTTGAGGGCGGTGGTGGTCTTGCCGACCCCGCCCTTCTGGTTGACGACTGCCAGGGACTGTGTCATGGAGTAGGCCTCTCGGACTGAGGTTTGCCAACAGAATCCACGAGATTGTGCACAGGATTGCTCGTCGGCGTGCGCTCATAGATGTCGAGAAGAAGCGCGGGGGTGGATGTCGGGACCCGCGCGACGGGCCGGAAGTTGGCGGGGGGCGTGTCGTAGGGGGCCAGACCGGGTGCATGCCACGCGCAGATCCAGCGGCGGGCATGGGCGGCGGCAATGCGGAGGGCGTGTGTGGGCGCGGTGAGGGCGCGGAAGCACACGCCGGTGAAGCCATTGGGGCCGGAATCGGCCGTAAAGGCAGCTTCCAGAACGCTGACATTGGGAAGCGACAGTCGCTTGGCCGTCAGGTCGAGGAACGACGCGGCGCGGCGGCGGCGGTCGACCAAGGTCACGGACGCGGCCGGCGAGAGGATGGCGGCGGCAAGACCGATGGCGCCGGAGCCGGCGCCGAGATCAACCCAGTGGCCGGAGAGCGGGCGGCCGAAGGCGCTGGGAAGCGCGACGGCAGGCAATACGGCCTCGGCGAGCATTGTGTCGGCGTCCGGATAGTTCGTGAGTCCGAGTGGGAAAGCAGCTTCGCGCAACCATTGAGCAAGGGCGACCATGCCGGAGGCGACATCGGGGGAGAGAGGGAGCAGGGCAGAATGTGTTTCACGTGAAACAGGCATGGGGGGTGGGTGGTGGCGTGATGATGGCTTCGTTGGGGTCAGTATAGGGGAGAACGGGCGGGGTGTCAACCGTAGCCGCGAGATAGAGACCGATGGAGGGGGAAGTTTCTAGACTGCAGACTGGAGACCCAACACCGGGGGAGGGGCGGCGGCGAGGCTGAAAGGCAGGGACGCGATGGGAAGTGAAGGGAAGAAGGCTTGTTTCACGTGAAACAGCGAACTTCACTTGAGTTCGTCTCGACGGTCGCGGCGGAGTCGCAGTACATGGGCGTGGACGGTGGCGATGTCGGCAGGCGTAATGCCGGGCACGCGCGCGAGGGCACCGAAAGTGGCAGGGGAGGCTTTCTGCAGCCGCTCCGATGCCTCCGTGCGCACCGGAAGGTGCCTGTAGTCGATCGCACTGGGAATTGGCAGCTCGTCGAGCCCACGCAGTCGCGTTGCCCGCTTGAGTTCCCGCGCAATGTATGGGTCGTAGTCACCGGGGGCCAGCAGCCCACTACGTCTGGCTGATGGCACCGCCGGCGCCCTGGTCGCGGCCGAGACGCCGGGTGCCTGAGCATCGTGCGCTACGCGTCGGCGATCGTCCTGAATGCCATCGAGGCGTCCGCGACCGACAAGACCGATCTCTCTCGCCAGGGGGAGCAAACGGTACCATGCCGAGTCCTGGCCGAAGAGCAGGCGGAATTCCGCGCGCGAGGTCAGGACCCTGTAGGGCTCATCGGCCCCCATGGACGTGATATCGTCGATCATGACGCCTATATAGCCGTCGGTACGCTCCAAAACGATCGGTTCCCTGGCGGCGACATGCCGCGCTGCGTTGATTCCCGCGATGAGCCCCTGGGCGGCGGCCTCCTCATAGCCGGACGTCGCGTTGATCTGGCCGGCGAAGTACAGGCCAGGGCGGTCCGGGTGGCCCAGGGACCTGCTGATGACGCGCGGGTCTATGCAATCATACTCGATGGCGTAGCCCGGTCGCATCATCTGGCAGCGTTCGAGGCCCGGCACGGTATGCAGCATCTCGACCTGTACGGAGGCCGGCATGCTGTTCGAGATGCCTTGGACGTAGATCTCCTCAGTATCCCACCCCTCTTGCTCCAGAAAGATGAGATGAGAGGCGCGATCGGGGAACCTGAGCAGTTTCGCCTCGATAGAAGGGCAGTAGCGAGGCCCAATACCCTCGATGCGGCCGCTCCACAGCGCAGAACGGTGCTTGTTACGCTGCAAGAGGGCGTGGGTCTGGGGCGTGGTGGCGGTCACGTGGCAGGGGAGAAGGGGCAGAGGCGGCCGCGGTACGTGGTCATACGAGAACCGGTGGGCGGCAGATTCGCTGGGCTGGATACGGAGCCGCGAGACATCCATGGTGGCGCGCAAGATCCTCGGGACGGTGCCTGTCTTGAAGCGGCGGAGTTCGATGCCAATATCGCGCAGAGAGGCCGCCAGATCGGTAGTCGGGGGCTGCCCGGCGCCACCGGAAGGGAGCGAGATCTCGCCAAGGTGCGTCATACCGTTCAGGAAAGTACCGGTTGCGAGGACGAGGGCCCTGCACCGATAGACCATGCCCGTGAGACCGATCACACCGGCGACGGCTCGTCCGGCGATCTGCAGTTGAGCCGCCGTGTCCTGGACGAGGCAGAGATTGCGCTGGCGCTCGAGAACGGACTTCATCGCAGCACGGTAGAGGGCCTTGTCCGCCTGAGCGCGAAGAGCCTGGACAGCAGGGCCCTTGGACGCGTTGAGAACTCGGATATGGGTGTACGTGCGGTCGATATTGCGTGCCATCTCGCCGCCCAATGCGTCGATTTCCCGCACCAGGTGGGCTTTCCCGGGGCCGCCAATGCTGCAATTGCACGGCATCGTG
This sequence comes from Candidatus Zipacnadia bacterium, assembly GCA_029821745.1. Classification (GTDB taxonomy): domain Bacteria; phylum Armatimonadota; class Zipacnadia; order Zipacnadales; family JABUFB01; genus JALGSS01. The sequence goes on along the minus strand of JALGSS010000048.1, from coordinate 8,782 downwards.
GCGATTGCGTCGAGATTTGGGGTTAGAAGCGCAGTGCGCGCTCCGAGACGTGCAGAAGCTAGGGCGGCCTCACAGCCGGCGTGGCCGCCCCCAATCACGATTACCTCGAACTCCATGTCCTTGTGCCTATCCATAGTCCCTTCACTCGCGCTGAATTGTACACGAGGGGCGCCTTCGGAGCAAGCTCCCCTTGACACCGCCCCGATATTGCAGGACTATCTCCTGGCTGGTCGCAGACGCGCTGTGGGCAGGATGGAGGTGCTGAACTACGAGCAAGGCCGCCGTGGTGCGTCATATGGATGACGTGGATCCGGTCGCGTGTCCTTGCGGACAGGCGCACCGGATCATCACCAGCCAGGATACCGCCGATGTTGGCCTCCACGTGACCGATCTGGGCGGCGCGCGGAGCCACTACCACAGGAAGACCACTGAGGTCTACTACATCATGGAGGGCGTGGGGGAGATGGAGCTGGGCGATCAGGTCTACGCAGTGCGCCCCGGGCATGCCATCCTGATCCCACCAGGTGTTCCACACCGGGCGATTGGGCAGTTCCGTGCGGTGATTGCCACCGTTCCGGCCTTCGACCCAGATGACGAACATATGTGCGCATAGGCAGCAGTTGCCGCAGACGACCCATAGACATACAATACAGGCGTGGAAGGGTGTCGAGCGACACCCAGCACATATCAAGTAGGGAGGAACGTTTGATGGCCAAGAAGCTTCGCGTAGGGTTCATAGGTGCGGGTGGCATCGCGCAGGGGGCTCACTTCCCGGGATGGGATGCCCTGCCGGACTGCGAGATCGTCGCGATCGCCGACATTGCCAAGGGAACGGCGAAGACCGCCGCGACGAAGGCCGGCGTGCCGGACGACATGGTGTTCGACGACTACAAGAAGATGCTGGACGCGGTCGACCTGGACATCGTGGATGTCTGCACGCCGAACTGCTATCACAAGGCGCCCGTCATCGACGCGTTCAAAGCAGGCTGCAATGTCATCGTCGAGAAGCCGATTGCCGTGTCGCGCAAAGAAGCTGAGCAGATGACGCAGGCGGGCCACGATGCAGGGAAGCTGTTTATGGTGGCGCAGAGCATGCGGTTCAGCGACAATCACCTCGCCATGAAGGACTGGGTGGACGCGGGATACGTGGGCGACATCTATTGGGCGCGGGCGAGTTACCTGCGGCAGCGCGGCGTGCCGGCCTGGGGCGCGTTCATCGTGAAAGAGATGTCCGCGGGGGGTCCGGGCTATGACTTGGGCGTCCACATTCTCGACCTGTGCCTGCACATGATGGGGCATCCCGAGCCGGTCACCGTGTCTGCCGGCGCGTGGCTGGAGCTTTCGAACAAACCTTCGATCATGAAGCACGACCCCAAGAGGTTCACGGTGCCTGAGGAGTTCGTCGCCGGCTACGTGCGCTTCGCCGACGGCCAGGGCATCTCGCTTGAGACCAGTTGGGCTGTCAACGTGCCCCATGGAAGCGGTGCGATGGTGTTCTCCGGTACCAAGGGCGGCATGCAGAATGAGCCCCTGACCCTCGTGCGCGAAGAGGCCGGCATGCTGGTCAACACGACGCCGACCATCAACCCATATGCGGGGATCGCTTCCCACAGCGAGGAGATTCGCTTGTTCGTTGAGGCCCTGAGGACGGGCGGGTCGTCTCCGGTGCCGGGCGAGCAGGCCATCATGACCCAGCGGATCCTCGATGGTCTGTACAAGTCGGCGGCGAAGGGGAAGGAGGTCAAGGTCTAGCGGCTCTGTCACGCGGGACCGAAGGCCACCAAAGCAGTGCACCGAGGCGGACCTCCACGTGGGGTCCGCCTCGTCCTATTGGCGCTTCCGACGTCGGGGCAGGGCTTTCCAGAAACCGTAGATGAAGGCGGCTGTGAAGGGGAGGTTGTAGGTGGCGAGGCGCCAGAGAAGCCCGCTGCCGGCCCGAGTGGCGCCGGCGGCCGTCTGTGCGGTCTGTGCGATCGTGTCCCAATGCAGCTTGGCGATATGGTAGCCAATAAGTTCGAGGCCGATCACGGCGACGAGGGCGAGAAGCGCGATGCGAGCGACCTTGTACAGGGCCCGACCGACGAGCCAGCCGAGCAGCAGCCCCAACAAAGCCATACCGACCAAAGGACCGAGTGATTGCACGGAGCGACCCTCCCGGGCGAGAAAAAGCGATAGGTCGATGATAGGAGACGGGAGGCGGGTTGTCAACGGTCATATGGTGGCTCTGTTTATCTTGCATAACACAATAGTACCTCGCAGCCGATGGGGGATAGGGGATAGGGGGTCGCCCGGGGACCGTCTTGCGCGCTCGCACGGGCGCAGATGGCCTGAACTCAGACATGCGCAAGCCCAACGGTGCCACACGGGACCAGGTACAGCACGCCCAAACTGCGGGTACAGCTAGCCGGCGGGTACCCTCTGACAGGCATCGGGCCGCTGTGACGAGATTCGAGCGATGCAGCGGGCCCTGGAATGGTGTATGATGCCGACCGAACGGGCAGAGATACTCCGCGCATCGTCGGGGCGACGCTCACAGTAGCCGCGCCCTACTACATAGGTGCTGCTGTCCAATGATCGAGCTCGGCGAAATCAGCCTTATCTTCGCACTCAGCCTGCTACTGGCGGCTGGGTTCGGCGCCGCGCGGCTGGCGAAGCTGGTGCACCTACCGTCGGTGACGGGCTACATCCTCGCCGGGATCGCCTTAGGGCCTTCGGGCATCGACCTCATACCCCACGAGTTGCTTGAGTCACGCCTTCAGGTGTTCACCGAGATCGCGCTGATGTTCGTCGCCTTCGGGATAGGGGAGAGGTTCGACCTACAGCAGTTGCGGTACTCGAAGCGGGCAGTCTCCTGTGTGAGTGCGGGGGAGAGCGTGCTGGCGTTCGTTTTCGTTGTGCCGGCCGTCGGAGCCACCGCGTGGGCGACGCAAGATGGTGGTAGCGGGGGCACATGGGCGTTGTGGGTGTCCGCGGCGCTGGTGTGCGGGTCGATCGGCGTGGCCACGGCGCCTGCGGCGACGATTTCCGTCATCCGTGAGTTGGACGCCTCGGGGCCCCTGTCGAGGCTCGTGCTCTCGAACGTGGTGGTCAACAACGCGCTGAGCATCATGCTATTCGGCGTGTGCGTGGCTGCGGCTCGGGTGCTGATGGGCACCGCGACGCAGCCGCTTCTCGTCCAGGCGATGACCCCCCTCGTGACGACCGTCGCGGCGTTGGCGCTGGGTCTTGCAGTCGGCATCATCACCGACTTGATCGTCCACCGACTCGCCCACAGGGCAGACGTCTTGGTGGTCGCACTGACCGCCGTGTTCTTCTGCGGCGGGCTGGCGACGTTTGTCGGACTGTCTCCGCTCCTCGCCGGGGTCGCCGCCGGGTTTGCCGTGGTGAACCGCGACCGGCGCGATGTGCGGGCCTTCCGAGCGCTGAACGATTTCGAGCCGCCGATTTACGGGATCTTCTTCACCCTCGCCGGGGTGGAGTTGCACCTGTCTGAACTCGTGCAAGCGGGGGCTGTTGGGGCAGCGTTCGTTTTGGCGCGAGCCGCCGGTAAGTACTTGGGCGCGTGGCTAGGTGCGCGCGCTGCCGGGCTTCCGAAGGAGCAGGCCGGCTCGATTGGGCTGGGGTTGCTGCCGCAGGCGGGCCTCGCCATCGGCCTGGCATTCCTCGTCCGACACGATGCCTCCCTCGAGCCGATCCGCAACACAGTGATCAATGTTGTCGTTGCGAGCGTGGTGATCAATGAACTTGTGGGGCCGCCACTGGTCCGCTTGATGTTGCTTCGGGCGAAGGAAGTTCCGGAGCATGCATCCGGATCGACGTTGCAGCCGGCCCCAAGCCACCCCGACGGCATGGAGATTGTGCCGTGGACGTGGCCGAAGCTCACGCCGCCGAAGCACCCGGACGGCTACGTGGCCGCGAGCATCAGCCACCCGGCGACGGTGGCCGGGGTCACGCGGATCGCCGCCCTACTCAGCCACCATTACCGGGCCGTACCACTCGCCGTGCACGTCGTGACGGAGGATGTCGAGAGCTTCTGGGAAACGGGACCGGACCAGGAAACCGTCGCGCTCTTCCGCCTCGCGCGTCGGGAGGCCGCGAGCCTGGGGTACGATCTGAGCACCGAGGTGGAGTTTGCCGATGAAGTCGCGGCGGGCATTCTGCGCACCGCAGAATCTCAGAACTCGCACGCCATCGTGCTGGGACACCCCCTCGCAGCACAGGCACCCGCCTTCGGCCGCATCGTCGACGCCGTGGCGCGCGACGCCCTGTGTCCGGTCGTGGTGGTCAAGTTCTCCGGGGCCCTGCACACCGAGCGTATTCTCGTGCCGCTGAGTTGGCAAGACGATTTCCGGACTGTGGAGCCGATGGTCTGCGCCCTGGGTGCCGTATCCGAGCACCAGATCACACTGCTTCGGCTGATGCCCCCAGAGACGCAGGAACCGGAACTGCGCGCGTACGAAACCGAGATGCTGGACTGGGCCGCCCGACTGAACGTGCCGGGGACCGTGACAAGCCTTGCGATCACGGCGGATTCGAGGGTGCACGCCATCCTCGAGGCAGCAGAGCAGCATGACATCGTCGTCATGGCGACGAACAGCCGGACGGGACTGCGGCGCGCTTTCTTCGGATCGCTGGCGGAGGATGTCGCCCAGCAGTTGCATAAGCCGATCCTCCTCGTGCGGGGCGGGCTCGAATCGCGAACCCTGGACGAGATCGACGTCAGTCCCTGCTGAGCTCTCGCGCCAGGGGTTGAGGGAGTGGAATCGTCGCCCGCGTGACCTGATCCGCGGCGGGGATGCGAGGTCGACCGTGTTCATCTGCGAGCCGATCGAGGTGGAGACCACGGAGAGCGTCGCCGGGCGCAAGGAGCCCGCGGCCTTCACGTGGCGTGGCACGCGCTATGTCATTGAGGAGATCGTCAGCGCGTGGACGGATGCGGGCAGTCCAACACGCAAGTGGTACCAGCGGCGGTATCGCAATTACTACCGTGTGCGCGCCGATGACGGGAAGCTATATGAGATCTACCTGGAGCGCCCGACTCCACGCCGCCTGTGGTTCCTCTCGAAGTGCCTCTCACCGATGGATGAGTAGGGCTGATCGCGCGACCCGTTTCAGGGAGGAATGGGGGAGGGGGGCAAGGGGTTTTGCGTGGTGGTCAGCCCTCCTCCGGACGCCGTAGGCCTTGGGAGCTCGGACATCGGGGCTTGGATGACCGTCTTTTACCTTGACACGCCTGCTTGTCTCCGTGCATATTACGCAAGAACTTTTGACAAAGTTGTACTCGATAGGAGTCGACAACGGTCTCCTCGTTTGCCAATGGATTCCCTCCCGGCATGACTTTTTCTGAGTGCCTGAAGGTCATCGCCAACAGATGCGGAACATCATCGTAGCACCAATACGAACCAACACCAGACACGAGTTGGCACCCACAGGGAGGAGCAGCCATGTCAGATATGCACGGCAACACTTTACTGCTCGAGAAGGCTGCGATCACTCACGCCGCCCACAAACTGACCAAAGAGCTTGAGGGTGGCTACTCAATCAGGACTAAGAGGTGTGTTTCCTTCTTCATCGCTCAACTCCTCAACTCCGCGCAGAGCATGCGTTATGCTAGTGAGAACATGCCAATGGCCATGGCCGAGACAAGCCCGTCCGTTTCGGAGAAAACCATTTCTGAGATCGTGCGGCAGGCCTGCAAATTCAGAGAAGAAGTGACGAAGACCGAGAATGAAGCTCGGTCTGAGGATGTACTGCAAGAACTCAAACGTTCGTTGAGCCAACTGGACTAAGCTGGACCGGGGGGCAGCATGCCATTAACGCAGATCAAGGATCTTGTGAAAGAGATCCCATGTAAGCTTCGGTCTTACCGTGGCCCCCTAGATTTGTCGTGGGTACGTCTAAGTGCTGACCAATGGGAGGCTGCAGTTTCTGCCCAGCCTCCCGCAGTCACTTCCTCTGCTGCCCTTCCCATGCTTCTTGAGCTGCACGCGTGGGTCGACGGCGCTCCAAGCAAAGGCATGTCTGCATACGTTTACCCGTCGCTGTATGACGTGACCCGGGTCCTGTTTGGCTCGTGTCCGGTCCACCTATCTCTGCTGCCCGAGTTTAGGGGGATAACCTTCCATGCAAACATGCGATACTGGCAGGTGTTTGAGGACGGGACGCCCTATCTGTGGGACCTGCAGAAGCGCGCACTCGTTAGCAATGACGCCTTCGTTGCGGCCGAAAAAGGGCCCCCACCTGCTCTGTGCGTGATGTGCTATCCATCGCAGAAACAGGAAGAGACTTTGCTTTGGCCAGCGGCTTTCCACGAGATTGGGCACTACCTCTACTACACGCTCCAATCTTCTTGTCTTCAAGACCCTGACAACGAGTGGTTGTCCGAGTTCGTTGATCTGAGCATCTCAATAAGCGCGTACAATCTCGGAGCGTCAGCAAAGCTCTTCGGTGATCTGGACCCAAGCCGGATTGTGTCGAATTGGTTGAGTGAGTTGTTCTGCGACATGTTCGCGACGATCTTGTTGGGGCCTGCCTATGCTCTCACTCTGAGGTCCTACTCCAGGCCCAGTGAGACCATTGAGCAGGACCACCCGCCGCTGGCTCTGCGTCTGAGAGCCATGCAGCCCATCGTCTCCGAGCAACTGGACTACCTCCCGGATAGAGTGCGAGAGTTCGTCAGCGAGAGTCTTGACCCGGGGCAAAGACTGCCATCCGAGCTAGCTTCGCCCGAGGACCAACTGCGACCGGACGAGCCACTCGTCAAGCATGTGGTGGACCATCTCGAGACCTGGACGCAGAAGTGCAGGCAGATAATCGAGAATGTCCTCACGGATACATCCTGCCCGATCTGGCACAACAACCTCCCTGCGGATGCGGTGAAGCGGCAGGTCAATGAGTTGGTCTCTATGCTCCTTTCCTACGTACCGCCAGTTGGGGTTCTCAAATTCGACGACTTATTGGACACCAAGGGTGCTGCACATCTGTCAGTGGAGCCCAGTCTGCCAGGGCCCATGTTCCTCGCGGCTGCGTCAGTGAGGTTCTGCGACGAACTGTGGAAGCAGTTCGAGGAACCTTGGGATGGGGGCGCTGAGCGGGATCGCGGCAAGAGCGAGGATGCGCTCAACAAGCTGTTGATCAAGGCTCTGGCTGACAGCCACGTAGAGAGGAAGCTCAAGCGTGGTTCTTAGTGGACGAGAGATAGCCAAACGAATTGACCCCGGGAGTGATGCGTCCAAACGCATCCACCTCCTTCCACTCCGCGCGTTGAGTCTCGAAGCGGGGTCAGCCAGCGTCGATGTCCATCTCGGCCAAGAGTTCCTCTCGCCTCGTCGCACCAGCGCAGGCTACCTGGACGCCCGATCCTCTAACCCAGAGAACATCCCCTACAGGTCAATGGGAGCGGTTGGCCCGGAGGCTTGGGAGGACATTCTCGAGCGCGTCTGTGTGCCAATCAGCGGGGAGTTTCTTCTCCACCCTGGGCAGTTCGCTCTCGCCTCAGTGTATGAGTTCCTGAAGCTGCCCTTGGACCTCTGTGCCGACGTTGTAGGTCGATCCAGTTGGGCTCGCGTCGGCCTCATAATCGCTATGGCTACTTTCGTGCATCCGGGCTACGCAGGTTGCTTAACGCTGGAGTTGCAGAACCTGGGTGAGGTGCCTCTTAGGCTCCAACCGGGGCTGAGAGTTGCTCAGATCGTGTTTCGTACAGTGGACGACGTTGTTGATCAGCCTGCAGGTCAGCTCGCCTGCTCTTACGGACCAGAGTATTGGCCGGTGGTATCTGGCGACGACCAGGACCTACTGAGGGATCTGGGCAAGATCTGACGCGTGACAGCTCACGGCCCAGACCTTCTCGTTGGCGCTGCCAGTCCCCGCTCTCCCGGGCGGCATCCTGTCATCCTGCATGGCACATCACGGGCCACAACCCCCTGGACGCTGAAGATCCCGCGCACACGGGACCACGACGGCAACGTCGAAGGACCGCCCACCGCCTGGCCTCATTCCCCGGGGGGATACATATTGCCAGAAACATCGGGCTGAGGACCCGCGCCTAGAGTCCCAGCCGCTCGCGGTTGTATGCGACGGCTTTCGCGACACCCTCGGCGAAGGTGTACTTCGGCTCCCAGCCGAGCACCGTCTTCGCTTTCGCGCAGTGCAGGGCCGTGTGCTTGATGTCACCCTTGCGCTCGTCACCGTACACGGCCGCGTTCTCATAGCCCGTCGCTGCGGCGATGGTGTCGTAGACTTCCTGGTCCGAGGTCTGGACGCCGGTGCCGATGTTGAAAGCCTCGTTGTCCCCGCCGGTGAGGGCCCGTACGTTGGCCTCGACAACATCCTCCACGAACACGTAGTCGCGGGTCTTGTCGCCCTGGCCGAAGATCATTGGCTGCTCGCCGCGGAGCATCATGCCCGAGAAGATGGCCGTCACTCCCGCTTCCCCGTCAGGGCGCTGGCGCGGGCCATACACGTTCGCATAGCGCAGGACCGTGTAGCGCAGGCCGTCATTGTAGTTGTATAGCCACAGGTATTTCTCGATGGTGAATTTCGAGACCCCGTAGTGGGAGATCGGGTGGATGGAGCACTCCTCGGTGGCAGGGATCTCGTCCGGCTCGCCGTAGATCGCGCCGCCACTGGAGATGTAGATCACCTTCTCCACGCCGTTCTTGAGCCCGGCCTCCAGCAGGTACAGGCTGCCGACGATGTTCGTGTTGGCATCGAAGCCGGGGTCTTCGACGGACTTGCGAACATTCATCTGGGCCGCGTGGTGGTTGATCACCGCCGGCTT
>JALGSS010000754.1 GCA_029821745.1 Candidatus Zipacnadia bacterium | reverse complement strand
GATGGGGCAGTCCTTCTCGCCGGACCAGGGCGTCTCGTGGTCCCAGCCCGAAGCCCGCGAGGACCTGTCGCTGCCGCGTTCGGGAGCCATCTCCGTCGACCGGATCCCGACCACTGGCGACCTGCTGCTGATCCGCATCACGGGGACCTGCGACGATCGGCGCTGACCCCGAGGATGACTACGGGTACCAGAGCGTCACGATGCTCGACGATGTGGCGATCGTGAGCTATCACGCCCGAGACGGCCTGCACGTGGCGCGGATCGGGTACGACTGGTTCTACGGCAGCGATTAGCGCCACCGACGACACATGTTCGCGTTCCGGTGGGTCTGGGACCTCGGGCGCCAGGCCCTGTCAACCAAATCAGAGAGCCATCACGGGCGCGAACAACCACGACTGGCAGCGCTCATCGCCGTACATCCAGAAGATACTTGAGGAATCCGGGAAGTTCGATGTGACGCTGACCGAGAATCCCTCGGAGACCCTTGAGGACGCCGAAGGCCTCGCGCAGTATGACCTGCTCTTCTCGGACTACAACGGTCCGGAGTGGAGCGAGGCCGCGAAGGCCAACTTCGAGCAGGCGGTGAGCGGCGGGACCGGTCTGGTCATCCTGCACGCTGCCGACAACTCCTTCCCCGGATGGGTCGAGTACGAGAAGATGGTCGGCCTGGCCGACAACTCCTTCCCCGGATGGGTCGAGTACGAGAAGATGGTCGGCCTGCTCTGGCGCGAGGGCACCGGCCACGGAGAGTTCCACGAGTTCCCCGTCACCATCATCGACCGCGAGCACCCGATCACCCAGGGCGTCGAGGACTTCCGCATCATGGACGAGTTGTACCATCGCCTGCTGCACATGCATGACGTGGCGTACCATGTTATTGCCACCGCCTACTCCGCCGAGGACAAGGGCGGCACGGGCAATGATGAGCCGATGATGGTGGTCACCCAGTACGGCGAGGGTCGCGTGTTCCACCAGGTCCTCGGCCATATCTGGCCCGGCGACCCGGAGGGCGAGTACAAGGGCGCCGGCTTCATCGCCCTGGAGAACCCCGGGTTCGTGGAGACCACGATCCGCGGCTCCGAGTGGGCGGCGACGGGTGACGTGAGTTGAGGTAGGACGCGGCGTTAAGCGACGAGAGAGCGAGCAGAGATTGACCGGATCGGCGGGAAGTTGTAGGCTACTGCCTTAGCTGTGAACCTGAGATGTCGCTGAGAACAGACACCGAATGAAGGCGCCCTGGAAGGGCGTCTTCACTACCTCTCGCGGGGCCTCACTAGATGCCGATTGCTCGCCTCCACAACCGCATTAAGGCCATCCATCCGGAGCTTCCCAAGTTCCTGCTCGCAACCGCGATGATGGCCGTGTGCAGCGGCGTGTTTGAGAACACCTACAACAACTACCTGTACGCTCAGTTCCAGATCGCGCCCACAGTGCGCGGGAACCTCGAGCTCGTCCGCGAGTTCCCCGGGTTCATGAACGTGTTCCTGATGGGCGCGCTGGCGTTCCTGCCCGAGACCCGGGTGGCGGCTTTCGCGGCGCTGATCACCTCGGTTGGCATGGCCGGGCTCGGCCTGTGGAGCCAGAGCTGGTGGTTGATGCTGCTGTTCACCCTGTTCTGGGGCACCGGTAGCCACCTGATCATGCCGATCCGCAGTTCGTTGACCATGAGCTTCGGCGGCCAGACGAAACGCGGCAGACGCATGGGGCAGGTCGGGGCCGTCAATATCATGGGGGCAATCGTCGGCGCGGCGATTGTCTGGCTGGTCTTCGAGAACTTCGGCAACGGTGCCGCGGCAGCCGATCAGCTTGTCGCGATCCAGGAGTGGCAGTTCGACCTGTCCTTCTACGTCGGGGCGGCCGCGTGTGTTTTCGCGTTTGTGTTTTTCTTCTCACTCAAGAGCGTGGGCTCTCACAGCAAGCGCCCGGCGCTTGTGCTCAAGAAGCAGTACTCGCTGTACTACATCCTGAATGTGCTGTTCGGGGCGCGCAAGCAGGTCTTCCTGACCTTCGGCCGCTGGGTGCTCGTGACAATCTTCAAGCAGGCTCCCGCGACCTTCGCCAAGCTGTCCATCACCGCGTCTGTAATCGGCATATGGTTCACACCCCTGGTTGGCCGCCTCATCGACCGCCTCGGCGAGCGCAAGATACTCATGGTCGATTCCTTCGTCCTGATGTTGGTTTGCCTGGGGTACGGGGGCGCCCGGCACATTGGTCTGAGTGAGAACGGCGCCTTGATGGTCGCGTTCGCCTGCTATGTGGTCGACCAGCTCATGTTCGCCGTGGGCATGGCGCGGGACACGTATATGTCGAAGATTGCTGAGAGCGAAGAGGATCTCACCGCCAGCCTGTCCGTGGGAATCACCATCAACCACCTTATCGCGATGACGGTCCCGGCTCTCGGCGGGCTGTTGTGGAAGGCGCACGGCTACGAGTACGTCTTCCTGGCGGCCGGCATCATGGCGCTGTCCATGACTTACTTCGCCTCGAAGATTCGGGTGCCCAAGTCGGCGGAGTTGCAGGAGGTGGAGGTGTGACGGTCGAGGAGGCGCTGGAGTTTCTCGAGGCCCTGACTGACTTCGAGCGACTGGGTTTCCACCGCCACTTCGCTCAGACCGTCGGCCTGGACTCTGCCCGGGAACTCCTGTTGGCGCTCGGGCACCCCGAGCGCGCCGTTCCCGCCGTTCACATCGCCGGAACCAAGGGGAAGGGCTCCACGGCCGCGATGGTGGAGCGGGTTCTGCGGCAGGCCGGCTATCGCACGGGACTGTTCACGTCCCCCCACCTGGTCTCATTCCGGGAGCGCATCCGCATCGACGGCGAGCCGATCCCTCAGCAGGCGCTTGCGGATTGCGTCGCCCTGGCGAAGTCGGCTTACGAGCAGGTCCAGTCGCGGTCCGATCTGACCCCGTGCACCTTCTTCGAGGTCTACCTGGCGGTCGCGGCCCTGCATTTCCTGCGCGAGAATGTGGACATCGCGATCTATGAAACAGGCCTGGGCGGGCGGCTGGACGCCACCAATCTGATTGTGCCCCTCGTCGCAGCCGTGACGAGCATCGGCTTCGATCACACGTATATCCTCGGCGAGACCCTCGACGCGATTGCCCGGGAGAAGGCCGAGATCAGCAAGCCGGATGTGCCCCTGGTCGTGGCGCGAGGACAGGCCGACGAGGCGATGCGCGCCATCGAGGAGATCGCCCGCAAGAACGGCACGGAAGTGACTCTGGCGCCGGTGGTCGCGCGGCGCGAGCCGCCTGAGAAGGCAGCGCTGGCTCCCGGTGACGTGCTTGTTTGGCCCCATGATCGATTCGAGACGGACTCCCGTAGTCTGGGGCAAGTGGACTGCTCGCTTCTGGGGGCGCATCAGGCCGCGAATCTGGGCGTCGCCTTCGGACTTGCTCAACATCAACTGGCCGGGACGCTTCGATATTCGCGACGTGCGGCCGTGGCTCGTCTTCGACTGTGCCCACAATCCCGAATCGGCGCGGACACTCGCACGGGCGCTACCTGAGTACCTGGACTTCGACACCCTTGCCCTGGTTGTCGGCATGTCCGGCGACAAGGACGTCGAGGGCTTTGCTCAATTCCTGGCGCCGCTTGGACCGCGGGTGGTCCTGACACAGGCGACGACCGAGCGTGCACTGCCGGTGAAAGAGCTGGCGCAGCGCGCCGCCCGCGCGTGGGCTGATGTCCGCGTGGTTCCGGATTGGCTGGGCCGGAAGGCGCGGTCTGCGTCACGGGCTCGTTCTACGTGGTCGGCGAAGCGATGCAGGCTCTCGGAATCGAGCCCTGAAGCCGTGGCCCAATACTGAAAGAGGAACCCTCATGCTCGCAAAACGGATTATCCCGTGTCTTGACGTGACCGACGGCCGTGTCGTGAAGGGCATCAAGTACCTGAATTTCCGGGACGCCGGCGACCCGGTGGAGCAAGCCGCGAAGTACGATGAGCAGGGCGCCGATGAGCTCGTGTTTCTCGACGTCACCGCCTCGAAGCAGCACCGGGACATCATGCTCGACATCGTCCGGCGGACCGCCGAGCAGATCTTCATCCCGTTCACGGTCGGTGGAGGCATCCGCACGGTTGAGGACATCCGCGCGATCCTGAAGGCCGGTGCCGACAAGGCGTCGATCATGACCGCGGCGATCGAGAACCCCTCGATCATCAGCGAGGGTGCGGAGAAGTTCGGCAGCCAGTGCATCGTCGTCGCGATTGACGCCAAGCGTGTGCCGAGAGAAGGTCGCGACGACAGCGATCTGGGCCGCAACGCCGACCCGGATATCGAGTGGCGCATCCATACCCACGGTGGCAGCACCCCAACAGAGGTGGACGCACTCGAGTGGGCCGCGAAGGCGGAGGAACTCGGGGCCGGTGAGCTGCTGGTCACGAGCATGGACGCCGACGGCACGAAGGCC
>JALGSS010000753.1 GCA_029821745.1 Candidatus Zipacnadia bacterium | reverse complement strand
GGCGACGCCACGTGGATCGCCGGCGAAGGCGAAGGGCGCGTGATAATCACCGGTGGGGAAGCGCTCTTCTTCCTGCCTGAGGACGTGCCCTTCATGGGAACGGTGTACATCGACGGCTTCCAGATTTGTGAACTTCAGGAAGACATGGATATCCCGATCCAGATGAGCGTCTGGCCGGACGTCATGTTCGGCGAGAAGATCGACATTAGCCTGAGGGTCGCCGCGGAGTAAGTTCCGCGCGGCGAAGCGTCCGGAGAGCGTGCAGCGACCGTCGACGACGGAGGCCCATCTTGAGGTGCCTTGTCATCGCCAATCCGCATGCCCGTGGCCTGGTCCTCGACCCGGGCTTGCTCGACGACACGCGGGAGTGCCTCGCATCCCACGGCATTGCGGTCGATGTTCACGTGACCTCGCGGGCCGGGGAAGCGACCGAAGTTGCCGCTCAGGCAGCCGCGGGCGACCACGACGGTGTCATCGCGGCCGGGGGAGATGGCACGATCAATGAGGTCGTCAATGGGCTCGCGGGGAGCCAGATGCCCCTGGGCGCCATCCCTCTCGGGACGGGGAACGCTCTCGCCTACTACTTCGGCCTCGATACAGGGGACGTCGCCGGTGCCTGCGCCCTGATTGCCGCACGCAAGACGCGGCGCATTGATCTGGGGTGTCTCAACGGGCGCTACTTCGTTAACATGGCAGGGGTCGGACTTGACGCGCAGGTTGCGCGTGATCTGGATGATCAAGCCAAGTCGCGGTTCGGCAGGCACGGCTTCGTGGCGCAGTTCTTCGCGACGGTTGCCCGGCGACGGCCCTGGGAGTGTGAGGCCTTCGTCGACGGAAGGCCTGTCAGCGGGCCGGCGTGGGCCGTGATGGCCTGCAACACCACCGTGTATGCCTGGCGGGTGAGCCTCTCTCCCGAGGCGGACGAGGCCGATGGCCTGCTGGATTTCGTCATCATCCGCGGCGTCTCGAAACTACGTTTGGTCCGTGAAATGGCGGGGGTCTTCATTCGCCGGAGGTCAGCGCTCGACTGCCCGAGCATGACGATCGTGCGTGGGCGGCGACTTGAGGTGACGATGAGTCCGCCCGCCCCTTGGCAGGTAGAGGGTGAAGTTTGCGGGAGTGGCAGCATTGTGTGCGAGGTCAGCCCTGGTGCACTGTGCTTGTTCGACCCGCGGACCTAACGCGGCATGACGGCCCGACGACGCAGCCGAACCATGATTCCGATCGCAGAGCGCGGAGGCCGACAGACGATGTCCGAGACAAGCTATCTTGATGCGAGAAGTGGAGATCACCCGTTCGGCCACGACGGTAGTCGCGAACGGCCGGACATCTTCCTGATAACCGTGGACATGATCCCGCCCGAGAGCCATCTGCCGGTGGCGGCGATCTGCGAGCATCTGCGCACGCCGAACATCGACCGGCTGATGTCTGACGGGACCCGATTCGTGAACGCCTTCAGCGCGTCGCCCTTGTGCGGTCCTTCGCGGGCCTGCTACCTGACGGGACGGTATCCGTACCTCACAGTCAATGACGAGAGAGCCCACGACGGCTTCGCCACCCAGCTAAGGGCCTCGGACGCGATATTCCCCGAGTACCTGAAGGCGACGGGATACCTCACCAAGCACGTGGGGAAATGCCACGTTGGTCCGGCCAAGTTCCTCGACGCCTTCGGGGAGAACGATACTCCCTGGGACCGGTGGGCGCCACCGATGGAGGATGATGACGGCTACCTGCGCTACCTGCGAGAGCTTGGTGTTGAGCCGCCCGTCTGGCGGGAGCCCATTCGAGGGCTCAGACCGGACGGCAAGACCCCGGGCAACAGCTACGGAGGCTGGGTGACCCAACCCGACGGCAGCGAGTTGCCGGAAGAGGCGACATACAGCCAGTATTTGGCGTGGCTTGCGGAAGAGAAGGTGGAGGCCGCCCTTCGCCAGTCTCAGGGCGGAGACCGGCCACTGTACCTGCAACTGGACTTCTTTGCCCCACATCAACCGTTCATCGTCCCCACAAGCTACAGAGAGCGGTTCGAGGAGGTGAGGCAGTTCTGTGTGTTGCCGGACAGCTACTTCGAGGCGATGAGCGGGACACCGGACTGGCCGCGTGTGTACCAGTTCTACAAGCTGAACTGGGGGCTGTACAACGAGGACACCGCGCGCGACTACATGGCGATGAACTTCGTGCAGATCGAAGCCCTGGATGCGGCCATTGGGCGGTTCCTAAACGTGCTGGACGACAAGGGGCTGTACGACGATGCCCTCATCATCTTCGCGGGAGACCACGGGGAGATGAACGCCGAGCGCGGGCTGGTCGACAAGGGCGTCTACGGGCACCCGAAGACCGCGCGCGTTCCGCTGTCAGTGAAGCCACCTGGCAACCAGCGGAGCGGACAGACGGTGGAGAGCCTGGTATCGCTGGTGGATATCGCGCCGACGGTGTTTGACGCCTCGGGTATCCAGCCCGTGGAGCGCCTGGACGGCGAGTCTCTGCTGCCATTCGTGCGCGGAGAGAAGGTCCAGCGCGACAGACCCTTCATCTTCGAGTGCGGTTGGCATGTCTGTCCCAATCCGGCGGTCTCGACCTTCGCGGAGTTGCCCGAAGGCCGGTTCATGTACACATATAACCTGACGTCGGATGCCGACGAGTTGTACGACCTAGACGACGGGTCACATCGGAGTCTGGCCGCAGACGACGGCTTCGCGGATGTGAAAGCTGAGATGATCCGCCGACTGGCGGCGATCCTCGAAGACGATCCACGGTGGGTCTGCTATTGGCACACCTTCCGGTTGGACAAGTACGCGTATCTGGAAGTCGGTGAAGGTGACTTCCAGATGTTCAGACCGGCGCACTGAGCTCGAACAGCCGACACGATACATGCGCGGGCTGCGCCGTCATCTC
>JALGSS010000047.1 GCA_029821745.1 Candidatus Zipacnadia bacterium | reverse complement strand
GGCCCGCCGATGAATGCGGACAGGGACTCGGAGCCGCCCTCCGGCGGGGGATCGACGAAGACCGATTCGTCCGACCAGCTCTCGCCGTCGAGGGACGTCGAGATGGCCACACTGCGCGGATACCAGACGGCCGCGCCGCCTCCGCCCTGGAAGTGCGCGCGGACCACGGATAGCAGAGTGGGTGAGAGGAGGTCGACGGTCACCGTTGGCGTGCCGGTATGCCACCCGACGGCCTGTGCAAAGGACTGTCTCCCGTGGGGATAGTCGCCGTCGGTCAGCTTCGAGCCCCTGTCCGCGTACTGCTCACTTGACGTGGGCTGCGGAAGCAGGTGGTAGTTGCACGATGCCGCAACATTCTTGCCGCCAGAGAGGGCCTGGAGCTCACTGAGCATGAGCCATCCCTTGCCTGCCGCAGCCACGCCAGCTCCTGCAACTCTCCGCCGACCGTCTCGGTGAACGTCACAGTCTTCGCGGGAGCCGCCGCGGACAGCAAACGCCACTCGACCCCGTCCGCCGAGCTCCACGTCTCGATGGTCTCCGGGTAATTGACCCACGCGTACCCGCCGCCCTGCACATGCGCTTGCGCCGCGTCGAGGGTGCGCATTTCGCCCAGGTCCACAATCGCCGCCACCTGCGTCTCACTCACCCAGCCCACAGTCTCGCCATCAGAGAAGCCCTTCTCGCCGAATGCCAGATTGCGTGAGCGCACCACTTGCAGTTCGTCCCACTGAACCCCGGGGTCGGATGCCAGTTCGAATTGCACGGAATCGGCAGGCGTTGTGCCGAGGGACACCTCGATCCAAGCCTCACCACCGGCCGGGGCAGTGACCCATTCGCTCGTCCTGGTCTCCCCATCGTGAGTGGTTAGCGCCCGGTACGAGGGTGGCTTGCACCCGGCGGGCCAGCGGGCATGGGCCAGGGCGGAGCCGAGATACAACGTTTCCTCAAGCTCGAAGTTGAGGGCAGCCCGTCCCCCGGCTGTCGTCACGACGCCATCCGTGTCATCGGTGAGCATGAGTCGACCGTCCGTAAGCCTGAGCTGCACCAAAGACGCCTCAACGGGCGTCGTAACTCCATTGATGTGGCAGGGCGTTCCCCAGAGCAGTTGCTGAACGGGGTAGACAAGCACCTCGTCGACGCCCAGTGCCTCTCCTGGCGGCCCCACGAGTTCGACCCGCAAGTAGCGCGCGGGCTTCGGCGGCAAGGCGGTCAGGACGAAGCCTGCACTCCAGTCGCCGACGGGGCCAAGCACTGGCGCGGATGATTCGGCGGGCGCACTGTAAGCCTTCCCGTCTACGCTCGTGCTCAGTCTCACCGCGGGGGAAACAGCCGTCGCATCCGGTCCTGCGGCAATATGTACACGCACGTCACCGACGATCTGCTGGGTTCCCAGGTCCACGTCAATGCGCACGGGTGAGGGAGCGGACAGGACCCTCGCCTCATGCCCTGGCTGCGCGAGCCACAGCCCGTCGGTCAGTTCGGGCGCGGGTCGCCCGTTGAGCATCGCCGAAGCGCCCTCGCACAGCGAAAGCGCCCTGCGCTCATACGTGCCCTTGTGGAACCGGTACAGGTCATCGTAAAGGCGCCGGGACACCGGGTTCTCGCTGCGGCAAAGCTGCGCGACGAGGTCATAGGCCTGGTACCACGCGCGCACCGCGCCGTTCATTGTCCCGTCGAGCTCGTCGACGCTGTGGTTCAGGTAGAGCTGCAGATTCATCGCCTGCCCCAGGTCCAGTGCGACCCGCATGTTCATCTCCATCTCCACACCCAGGCCATGCTCGCGCGCCAGCAAGGCATTGCGCGTGAGCCTGCCGTGGTCCGGCACGAGGAGCCCCGGGGGCGTGCGCATGAACGCGAAGTTCGGCTGCATGATGGTGAAGTCCAGCCCGAGGTCTCTGCATTCCGTGAACCCGGGCGCGCTGAACCAGGGGATCCAGTGCAGCCCGTATCCCTTCTCATGCACATATTCGGCGATGGCCCTCACGACGTCTGCGTCCCGCTTTGAAACGCCCTCGTGCATCCAGTAGAAGCCCCACAGGCGCAAGTGGGCGTATTCCTGCTGGGACCAGCGCTCCAGCATCGCGTCTACGACCCACCGGAAGGCTTTCGCCCGGTCCGCGTCTTCGTGCGGGGCCTCGTCTACGCCGTCACCGTCCACGTCGCCGAACTCTTCGAGCGTTGGCGTCAGATACGGGATCATCAGGATGATAGGGCATGTGCGCTGGGTATCCCCCAACTGCTTCCCGACCTGCTCGACGACCGCGTCCATCGCCGCGAGGTTGTGCTCGGGGTCGAACAACAGGTCCAGGTAGTAGCCCCAGTCGGCCCGGTTGGCCGTGCCGTTGTAGTATGCCCCGCCGGACGGCGCTCCGCTGAACATGCAGAACAGGAAGGAGTCAAAGAACCAGTCATCCGGCTCCTCGCTGCCTGGCGTACCCAGATATGCGACGTACGGTAGGAAGCTGTCGACATCCCAGCGGCCGGGGCCGATGTACGCCAGCATGATGTCGCGCATCCCGCCGGATGCATCGGTTTCGGGTGCGCAGTAGTCGGCGGCGCAGGGCATCGTCAGTAGGCCTGTGGCGAGCATCAAGAGCGCGAGGCGATGCACAGACGAGTCACTCCTTGCGGGAACACGAACCAGCAGCATGCAGACTACCTGCCAGTTCCGTGGGCGGCGCGCGGAGACCTTTGGTGCCATGGGGCAGTCAGTCGCCGGGACCTCCCGGTGAACGCGAAAGACCCCGACTGCCCTTGCGGGGATGTCGGGGTCTCAGGTTACCTTGGCGCACGTCTTGTTGTGCCATCCACAGACGGATGCGGGGCCTTCACGCCGGCACTTTCTCCAGCACGCCCTCGCAGTGCCGCTGGATCTGGCGGACGTGATACGCCACGTTCGCGCTGCTGCAGCCCAGGCCGTCAGCGACTTCGCGCCACGTGTTCCCATTAAGCAGGCCGCGCAGGACCGTCTGCTGGGTCTCGGACAGGGATGCGAACAACTGGTTGATCGTGCTTTGGTCAACCACGTGCCAGGCGATGTCGCCCTCCTCGCCGATGCTGTCCTCGTGGGGCGGTCCCTGACAGCGTCTGCGTTGGGCCCACTTGATGTAGTCCAGCATCCGCCACCGAGCGCGCTTCAGCAGGAACTGCTCCGGCTGTCCGATCTCGATGTCGGTGATCTCGAGGGCGTCGAGCACCGCCACCCACGCCTCTCCGAGCAGGTCGTCGTAGTCTTCGTGACAGCAGCGCGCATAGTGGCGAGCCATGGGCGCGAGTCTCGGGCGGAGGGCCGCTACGAGCTGCTGCCTGGCGTCCGTGTTGCCGGTCTGTGCCAGACGAATGAGGGTCTTCACTGCTATTCCTCCCGAGATGTGGAGAAACCAAAACGGCCACGAGCTGTGTTCGCTCGTGGCCGTTAGACTGACGGTGGGAGTTTGCGCTTCCCTCAGGTGTCACCCGGCATAGGGGATGTCACCTGCCACGAGCCTTGCGAATCAGCGTTTTCGACGTTGGACGGTCGGATCGGCTTGGCAGCGGAGTACGCGATCCGAACGTGAAGAGGCACGATAAAGCCTGTGAGGAGACGGATCATGCGCGCTGCTCTTAGCATGGTCATCGAGGTGGCAACCCCCTTCTTTGCAGAATCGTGGCGCCAAGCCGACCCGCGGCCCGACGCCGTTACGGTGCATGCTTCAAGTATAGTCCAGAGCCCTGTCGTTGCTAAGGGCCTTGAGAGAAAAAGATTCGGCGATTGCTTTGTCACATATATGACACTCTCGCTCGACAGAAGTTCCATCAACCTTCCCTCGTTGGCGCGGGATGCCCCCGGTGATACTTGTGTACTTGTTCTCGCGGGCGTCCGGGGCCAAGTCCTGCGCCCGGCCCTGTAACCTGGCTGCGAAAACGGGTATTATGGTTACGTAGGAACCAGCGCGGAGCCAGGATGCCCCGCGCAGACGCACGGATGCGTCCCCAAGGAGAGTGAAGCGGAGATGAGAGGTCGCAAGACCACAGGTCAGGGCATGGCGGCTCTGGGCGTGCTGCTGCTTGCGCTCGCGTCATGCCACTTGGCATGGGCCCAGGAGGACGACAAGGCGCCCCGCGTGACACTATCGGCGCAGGATTCTCTGGCGGCGGATGTAGCGGTGCAGATTGGCGAACAGGGCGGCATGGAGGTCGCCACGAAGATCCCCGATGACGTGCTGGTGTCCCTCGAGCTGGAAGATGACACCGTTGACGAGGCGATGGACGCCCTGTGCAATGCGTTCCAGGGCTCCTGGGCGCGCGCGTACTTGCTTGAGAAGGAGCCGCCCCAGGTGGCCTACACCGCCGACCAACTGATCAAGGGCCTGAGTGCGGTGAGACAAGCCTGGATGAAGTATGTGCAGGCGCTGCCCGAGGAGAAGCGCCGAGAAGTGATGATGGCGCTGTTCGCGGGCCGAGGGCGCGGTGGGCCCGGTCAACGTCCCGTTCAGCAGCCGGCACAGGAGGAAGGGCCCGCTCTCCCGGGATTGCCCCCTGCGGCAGGGCAGCCCGCAACTGAAGAGCAACCCGCGGCTGAAGAGCAACCCGCCGCTCAGCGACGCGGTATGGATCGTGCCGACTGGCGGCGTCGAATGCGTCTCGACGACCCGTTGCGGGAGCTTGTGTTCCGGGGCCGAACCGAGGAGATCACGCTGAAGCTGGCGGATGCCGCCCTCACGGAAGCGCTCCTGAGCTTCGTTACAGCCAGCGGATATCTGCTTGCTTGCGACCCGACTCTTACCGGCAGCATCAGCATGGACCTTGAGAAGGCGAAGCTGTCGGAGGCCCTCGACAAGATCGCCGAGGCGACCAACGCGAAGTGGCGCGCGGTCTACATCGTCGTCAAGCCACGCGAGATGAGTGAGGCAGAGGTCGAGCAGCGCATGGAGCAACGCATGGAAGAGGGCTTCCAGCGCCGGATGTCTGAGCTGTGGCAGATGGCTCCGGAGGAGCGCGCAGAGAGAATCGACCGTGTGTGCCGGATGGTGACGCGGATGAGGGGCCGGCTGCAGGACGCGCCCAAGGAGCGCCAGGATCGGGCCAAGCGCTTCGGGACGAGAATGCTCTCCCGGCTGTCGCAGTACTCGGCGAGACTGAGCCCGGCGCAGCGCAAGGAACTCAAGCCGCTGCTCAAGACCATCGGCCAGGCACTCCAATAGACAACACGCGTACCATAGCGCTGACAGAGAGTGAGTGAGCGTTTTGACAGACAGGCGCCACGGTTTCACCCTCATAGAGCTGCTGGTGGTGATCGCGATCATCGCCATCCTGGCTGCGATTCTCTTCCCGGTCTTCGCGCGCGCACGGGAGAAGGCCCGAGAGGCCAACTGCATGTCGAACCTGAAGCAAATCGGGCTCGCACTGCACATGTACGCGAGCGACTACGACGACCTGCTGCCGTTGGCGAACGAGTACCCGGCGTCGCCGCCCGC
This sequence comes from Candidatus Zipacnadia bacterium, assembly GCA_029821745.1. Lineage (GTDB taxonomy): Bacteria > Armatimonadota > Zipacnadia > Zipacnadales > JABUFB01 > JALGSS01. Next base: position 9,852 of record JALGSS010000047.1, on the reverse strand, counting down.
TCCGTCTGGGGGCGACCCGGCCGAGTACCAAGGGCCGCCGGGGATCCAGCACGTCCTTGAGCCGTACACGAAGAACCGGCAGATCTTCCGGTGCCCGAGCGACAAGGACAAGATGTGGCAGACCCAGGGAACGAGTTACGACTACGCCTGGGGGACTCTTGACGCCGACGTGCCGATGCCGGTGCAGATCATCGACTACCCGTGGAACCGTCCACCGGCAAGCGTCTACATCGCGGGCGATTACAGCCCCGACTGGCACACCAAGGGCCCTGTGATTCTCTACGTCGACGGGCATGTGAAGGTAGTCCATCGAATCGAGTAGTCCGCGAGACACCGTGAGCGATACCACCGAGGGGGAGAAGGCTGAGTATGACCCGTGGGCGGCAAGCGTTCCGAGAGACTGGGTCGGGTCCACTGCACGCGTGGCAACGACGGCGTCGACTGATGGACTGGCTCGCCCGGGGGCTGCGGACGGGCTGCGGGCCTTTGCCGGGCCGGCAGCGACGGACGCTGTGATCGATAGTGCTCATGACGGCGCGGCTCAGGATTGGCGCGACATCCAGCACGTGCTGTCGGGCGACGACGATGCCTTCCGGCGTGTGATTGAGCGTCACCAGCGACGTGTCGCGGCGATGATGTGGCGGTTCTCGCGGGACCCTAACGCGCACGAGGAATTGGTGGCTGATGCGTTCGTCGAGGTCTACGAGAGCTTGCCGAAGTACCGTCCCGAAGCGCCCTTCGAGAACTGGCTGTCACGGATCGCCACGCGTGTTGGGTACCGGTTCTGGCGGACACAACGGAGGAAGCGCAGGCTCGATACAGTTCCGCTGGAAGACTGGCACGTGGTCGCGACCGACGGGCCCGAGGCACTCGGAGCGGATGATGCCGCCGAGGTCCTGTACCGGCTGCTGGAGTCGCTTGCGCCCCGCGATCGCCTGGTCCTGACATTGCGCTATGTCGAGGGCCGGAGTGTGGCTGAGACGGCCCAACTGACGGGTTGGAGCGAGAGCATGGTGAAAGTCCAGGCCCTGCGGGCCCGGAAGAAGCTGAGGAAGCTGTTCGGCGATGTCGCAGAGGAGGCGGACCTGTGACGGCGGAGGAGACGCTGAAACGACTCGCGCGACGAGGCCGGGAGGACGCCGCGCCCCAGGTCGACGTCACGGCTCGCGTGATGGCGGCGGTTCGCGTGCGGTCGCGGAATCGCCCCTCGGATGACCGTCCACTGGCGTGGGTGGCGGTGATAGCTGCCGTGGTGGCGATCCCGGCGGCGCTGGTCGCGCAAGCCGCCTGGCAGTCGTGGGAGGACCCGTTCGCGGCGATGCTGGCCGATATTCCGTGGGAGATGCTGATATGAGCTCGGGAACACCCGCGACGGAACGTCGGGCCGGGGGCGGCGGCCCGCAGCGCAGAGCGCGTTGGCGCGGCGCGGCGTACGGAATCGTGATCCTGATGGCGGGTATCGTGATGGGGTTTGCCGCGGGGGCTCATTATGGACGCTACAGCGTGTTCCGTGCGTTTCGTGCCGGCTCTGAGCGGGGCACGGTCGCCAAGCGGATGGCCCGCGACCTCGAGCTGACCCCGGAGCAATCGCAACAGATGGAGCGGATCGTGTCGAAACGCCTCGCAGAGATCCGGGAGATCCGGGCATCCAGCCGGCCTTTGGTCACGGAGCAGATGGAGCTCATGCGTGAGGAGGTCGAGCAAATCCTGTCCGCGGAGCAGAGACAGAAGCTCTCGAAGCGGTTCGAGCGGATGGAGCGTTGGGTGAAGCGGGGGAGACATCCGGGGGCCGACGGCACGGGAGCGAAGCACGGACCCGGACACGGGGGGCACAATGGACACGAGACCCGACACAGGGGGCCTCGTCCCGACGGGACGCCGACGCAGTAGAGCGTGGGGTCGCGCGTCGGCGGGTCACTCGAGCACGGGGGCGTATGTCGCGGCGATCTCCCCGTCGTGAGTGCTGTGGAGGATGATGTGTTTGCGCCATTCGTCGCTGGCCTCGGGGTAGTCTGTGCGGAAATGCCCACCCCGGCTTTCGCAGCGTAGTTGGGCCGCCGTGGCAATGAGCTGTGCGGCTTGTACCATCATCGCCGTCTGTATCTCCTCTGGTTTTGCATGGGACGGATGCTCGAAGCCGGCGCGCATCCGCGCCAACTCCTCGGCTCCCGCTGCCAGCCCCTCGGCGTCTCGCAAGATCCCCACGTGGTCCCACATGAGGTCTCTGAGCTGATCCCGCAAGTCCGGATCGGCGGCCGGCAGGTCGCGGCCCGCGATGGTTGCCGCCGACGTGACCTCGGCATCCGTTAGGTCCGGCGCCCCGATCATCCCCCGCGCCGAGCGCCCCCCGAACACAAGACCATCCAGCAGAGAATTCGACGCGAGTCTATTCGCGCCGTGGACGCCGCAACTGGCGGCCTCGCCACACGCGTAGAACCCCGGCAGCGATGTCTGGCCGTTAACATCCGAGCGGATTCCACCCATGCAGTAGTGGGCCGCGGGAGTCACCGGGATGCAGAAGGTCTCATCGTTCCACAGTTCGCGCTTGCGTAGTTCCGCCATGATCCCCGGGAAGCGGGCCTCAACGGCAGAGGCGTCTCCGATGGGGGACAGGTCCAGCCACACATGGTCGGAGTTGTCGCTTTGCATCTCGGAAAGCACAGCGCGCGAGACTTCGTCCCGGGGAGCCAGATCGAGTTGCGCGGGTGAGTAGCGCTGCATGAACGCCTCGCCGCTCGTATTGCGCAAGATGGCCCCCTCGCCCCTGACGGCCTCGGAGATGAGGAACTTGGGATATCCGGGGGCCGCGAGGGCAGTGGGATGGAACTGGACGAACTCCAGGTCCTGGAGGGCGGCCCCGGCGCGCCATGCGACCGTCATTGCGTCCCCGATCGTGACCGGTGGATTGGTGGTAACGCGGTATAGATTTCCCGCGCCGCCGGCCGCCATCATGGTGCTGCCCGCGAGAACGCGGATGCTCTCGCCGGAGACGAAGTCGATGGCCTCCACCCCGACGCACTTGCCGTGGATGAGGATGAGATCAGTCACGAAGGTGTTCTCGAGAACGCGGACGTTTGGCGAATTGAGGACGGCCTCGGACGCCGCGCGCTCGACTTCGGCGCCGGTGGCATCGCCGCGTGCGTGAATGACCCGGCTGCGCTGGTGGGCGGCTTCGCGTCCCGCGAGCAGATTGCCGTCGCGACTGTCGAACCGGGCGCCGATGCTGATGAGATCGAGAACCGCGTCCGGCCCCTCTCGCGTGAGCATTTCCACGGCGGGCACGTCGCAGAGTCCCGCCCCGGCAGCCAGAGTGTCCTGCTTGTGCAACTCCGGCGAGTCTGCGGGGAGCAGGGCCACCGCGATCCCGCCCTGGGCGTACTCGGTGTTGCTCTCGCAGAGCTGGCTCTTCGTGATGATGGTCACGTCTCCGTACTCGCTAAGTCGCCGGGCCGTCCACAGACCCGCGATGCCTGAGCCGACCACGACGAAGCGACAGCGGAGTACGTTACGCGCTAGTCCAGCTTCAGAGGACCTCATTTGCGCTCCCTGATCTGAAACCTTGCAGGTCGAGTGTCACGTATTTGTAGCCGGCGTCCTTGACGCGGCGGACCAGTTCGGCACGCCACTTGTCGTCGGACGCCTTCGACAGGTCTTTGGGCAGTAGTTCGATGCGGGCCACGTCGCCGTGGTGCCGGACGCGCAACTGCCCGAGTCCGAGTTCGCGCAGGGCGCTCTCGGCGCGGGCGATGCGCTCGAGCTTGTCCGGCGTGATCGGATCGTCGTAAGGAATGCGGGACGCGAGGCAGGCCATGGACGGCCGATCCCAGCCGGGCAATCCCAGCTCACGGGATAGCGCCCGCACATCCTGTTTGGTCATCTCGGCTTCCGCCAGTGGGGCGCGGATCCGCATCTCCTGGGCTGCCTTGCTCCCGGGTCGGTAGTCGGAGTGGTCATCGATTTGCTCACCGTGAGCGATGTGCCCGATGCCTTCTGTCTCGGCCAGCAGCCACATCTGACCGAAGACAGCCTGTTTGCAGAAGTAACAGCGGTCAGGCGGGTTCTTGGCGACCGCATCGCTGTCCAGCGGGTCGACGTCGATGACCAGGTGTCGAACGCCCAGCGCTCTGGCGACGTCGCGGGCGGTGTCGAGTTCCTCGGGAGGGTTCAGGCACGAGCGTACAGTTGCCGCGAGGACGCGGTCCCCTATTACGCGCGCTGCCGCCGCAACGAGAAACGTGCTGTCGACGCCGCCGGAGAAGGCGATCAGAAGGCTGTCCATCTCGGCGAGGATGCTGTTGAGGGTTTCGAGCTTCGCGTGTGTCTCGGGGCCCGCGGAGAAGCCGGCGGTGGTAGTCATCAGAACGGGAAGGGCATGAAGAGAATGATCGCCATGACCGTGCCCAGAAGAGCTCCCAGAATCACCTCTCCCGGTGAATGAATGCGTGACTGGATACGGCTCTGCGAGACAAGTAGCGCGAGCGCGAGTGCAAGGCATGCGATCGCCAGGTCCTGCGTGATAATGACGAGACTGGTGGAGATCAGGAACCCCAGAGCGGTGTGTCCCGAGACGACTCCGCCGCGCCAGAATGACCCCCGCCCGGTCCTTACCTTCAGCCATGTGATGAGCACCGCGAGCAGGATGCCGCCGATGAGCACCCCCTGGATCACACCGAGATGCGGACGGACGGTACCCTCTGGGAGACGGTGGATGACACTCCAGAACGTCTCACTCGTCGCGATGCCGATGGTGCCGACCGCCACGGCGTAGGCCGACGCGAGGAGCACGGCGCCGGCGGCGACGTCCTTGGCTATCTTGGCGCTGGGATCATACTGCTTGACCGAGATATCGATGGCGCGTTCAACCGCGGTGTTGATCATCTCGGTGATCAGCACCAGCGCGAAAGCCGTCAGGAGATGCAGCAGCTCGTAAGCCGTGACGCCGAAGCCACAGGCCGCGAGGAGCACCAGGGTCATGATCGCAACATGAAACCGCATGTGCCGCTCGGTCTTCAGCACATACGACAGGCCGTCCCATGCGAACTTGAAGCTGCGAGCGACCGACTTCGTCTCGCGAAAGGCCGGTGGGTGCTCTCGCTGGTCCGGGCCTGAGTCGGGCGATCTCATACAGTGGTATCCAGTCCGAGACGATGCATCACGATGCGCTGCTTCTCGATCATGACGTCGAGTTGGGCCTGTGTCGTGTCGTCCATTCCCGCGACGTGGAGCACACCGTGGGCGATGAGCCAGGCCAACTCCGCGTCGAAGCCGTGGCCCGCTGAGATCCCCTGTCGCTTGGTGGTCTCAATTGAGATGATGATCTCGCCGGTCGGCCCGTCTCCTTCGTCCTCGGCCTCGAAGGAGATAACGTCCGTGGGACGATCCTTGTTTCTGAAGCGACGGTTGATATCCTGTATCTGGTCGTCGTCGACGAGGACGAGGCTCAATGTAGCGAGGTCGATCTGTGCCACGCGCACGGCCTCCGCCGCGACCCGGAGGATCAGCTCGCGCGGCAGATCATCATACTGAAGGTCTCGGATCTCGACTTCCATCGCAGCGCTTCCAGAAGGGCTCAGGTTTGCTTCTCGTTGCGCGGCTGTTGCGGGGGCTTTGGGCCATTGCCCGGCTCGCCGGGGCGGCCATTGCCGTTCGCTTTCCGCGCGCCCTGATTGGCGTTTCCTGCAGCCTGCTGGGCCTGTTCGGCCTCGCGGATGATCTGCTCAGGATACTTGATCCGCTGGTGGAACATGCTGGAGAGCGTGCTCACGAAGGTGCGCTTGACGGTCGCCAGGTCCCTGAATGAGAGCGGCGACTCGTCGAGTTGTCCGTCGGCGACATGATCGTCGATCAAGCGCCCGACCAGATCCTGGAGCTCCTGCTGGTTGGGGTCGCTGAGTGTGCGCGCGGCGGCCTCGACAATGTCGGCGAGCATGAGCAAGGCGGTCTCGCGCGAGCGAGGCTTGGGTCCGGGATAGCGGAAGCCGGCTTCCTGTACCTCCTGGCCTGACTCCTTCGCCTGGTCGACGGCGCGCCGGTAGAAGTACTTGACGAGCGTCGTCCCCTGGTGTTCGGCGATGAAAGATGTGATGACCGGAGGCAGGCCATACTCGTTGGCGAGCTCAACACCGTCCTTGACGTGGTTGATGATGACCAGGGCGCTGAGGTTCGGAGACAAGCGATCGTGGGGATTGTCTTCGCCGAACTGATTCTCGACGAAGAAGTACGGGCGCCGGATCTTGCCGATGTCATGGTACATGGCGGCGACCTTGACCAGGAGACCGTCGGCGCCGATCGCTTCCGCTGCCGGTTCGGCCAGATTGCCCACCATCACGCTGGATTGGTAGCTGCCCGGAGCCTCGCGGATGAGGCGCTGGAGAACCGGCTCATTGGGGTTGTACAGCTCGACGAGACGGTACTCGGTTGTAACGCCGAGAACCCGCTCAAGCGCGATGGATGCACCCATGGCCAGCAGGGGAGAGGCGAGGCCGCCGAGGGCCGCCACGGCGAGCATCCTGGGGCCGACGGTGGCTGCGAAGACCTCCCCGCCGACGAGCATCAGGAGAGCCGCCCATGCGGCCATGAGTGGCGCCGCGCCTGCGATGACCTTGCTCTTGCTCCCTCGGCGGGACACCGCGAAGACGCCGACAGTGGTCGCGAGCACCACGACCAGCACCATCCGCGCGTCGCTTCCGCCGGCGATCACGGGGAGAACCATGGCCTCGAAGATACCGACAGCGATGGCCATCGGCACGTTGATGAGCAGAGCGATGATCATGGACGTAGCCATCGCGAACGTTAACGCCCCAGCCTCGAACCATGTCGGCCCGATGGCCCGGTAGGCGAAGGTCGTCACAACGAGAACCGCAGCGACGGTCACCAGTTGCCCGAAGTCAGCGTAGGCCTCGGGGGCGTAGCGGATTGTGAAAGCGCCCAGCAGGAACACCATCACCGTCGCGGTAACGAGAACGCCGAGAGCACGCGGGTAATCGATGGTGGCCTGCATGAGCCCGACGGCCTGGAAGGCGGCGATATGCCCCTGGCGGACCTCGTCGCCGGCGAGGATGATCGGTGCCCCTGCCTGGACGGGGTGAGGCACATCCGCTACGCTGTCTCGCGCATTCTGCTTCAGCTTCTCGGTCTCCGTCGAGTTGAGCCGCGTGGTGGGCGTGACGACACGCTTGCCGATGTCGCGGGCCATCTCCGTGAAAGCGCTGGTGAGCTGCAAGCCCCCCGCGGCTTCGACGATCTGCTCCTTCGTCTTGTCGATATCGGGGGTGTTTTCGCGGATCTCCTTGCCCATCTCGATGCGGATGAGGTCCTCGACGCCCACTCTGACCCGGCTCAGAGCGGTCGGTGTGGTGCTCGCCCGCACTGCGAGTTGCAGTGTCTGGGGGCTGAGCCGGATAGCGAGGGTATTCTCCAACTCCTCAACCTTGGAGAATGAGTCAGCAAGGTTGGGGTCATTGCGGACCCGGTCAAAGTGCTGGAAGATATCACTCACGGCCGTCAGTGCGTTCTTCTTTGCGTCGGGTATGGGTTCGTAGACGTCGGGGACGGCGCTCGCGGCCTCGTCGCGGAGGCGGTCCATCTCGTCGGGGTCGACGTAGACGCCGTTGCGGGGCGCACGGATGGTTTCCCTGGCGATGTCTCCCTCGACATAGTCGAGTTTCTGCGGGGTCACCCGCGCCCAGGCTGCGACGAACAGGCAGGCAGCCGTCAGCAACCCAAGCAATATGCGTTGGGTCGTACCCTCGGGCCACCGGGAGCGCAGCCAACTGCCCTTGGCCTGCTTCTTACCCTTGCTCTTGTTCCTCATTGTCGCCCTTTGCCTCGACCACGTTGTCTTCGTATGCCGCGACGATGGCTTGCACGAGATCGTGCCGGACAATGTCCCGGGCCGTCAACTCGACGAAGGCAATCCCCTGCAGCTCGCGCAAGACTCGCACGGCATGCAGCAGGCCGGACTCCTGGTGTGTCGGGAGATCGGTTTGTGTGACGTCTCCCGTGACAATCATCTTGGACCCAAACCCCATGCGGGTCAAGGCCATCTTCATCTGGCCCGAGGTCGTGTTCTGGGCTTCGTCAAGGACGATAAATGCGTCATTCAGAGTGCGCCCCCGCATGTAGGCCAGGGGGATGACCTCGATGGTATTGCGCTCGAGGTTCCGGCGGAATTTGTCGCCCCCCATGATATCGTGCAGAGCGTCGTGAAGGGGCCGCAGGTAGGGGTCGACCTTGTCCATGATGTCACCGGGGAGGAACCCCAGGGCTTCGCCCGCCTCGACGATGGGCCGCGTGAGCACGATCCGCCCGACCGTCTTGTCCCGCAGTGCGCTGACCGCCATCGCCATCGCAAGGTAGGTCTTCCCGGTTCCCGCCGGCCCGATGCAGAAGGTCATGTCATGGGTCTCCACGGCCTGGACGTACCCCCTCTGACCCTCTGTCTTCGGCCAGATCGGTGTCCCACGGCGCGTGGCGACGATCTTCTTGCCCCCGGAGCCGTCAGGGCCTCCGCCGGAGTGCCTTTGGGCCTCTCGGACAGTGTGGCGGACATCGGCGGCCGTAAGTGGGCGGCCTTCGCGGATTGCTGCCAGCAGCCTGATGATGAGATTGTCCGCTACAGCCTTGTGGGAAGCCAGGACGCGGACCGCGACGGCTCCCTCCCGGGGCGTCATCCTGCATTCGAGCAGTTGCTCGATGAGCTTGCGGTTGGCGTCGTTGGGGCCGAAGACCTGGTGGACTTCGTCCTCAGTTGCGGGCGTTACCACCTCAACCAACGTCTCGCCGTTCTTCGTCTCCACTGCACTTGTCCCCGCTGTCGACGGCCGGCGGTCATCGCTCAACCAGTCTGAAGAATGAATAGGCCGAGACGCCCCCGGACGTTCCCGGCCTTCTGGGTCTGGCGAACGGATGTCTCAAGGCGTTGCCGAACGCCTTGAGTCAGATTATAGGTCTGTGAAAACGCCGAAGTCAAACCGCTGCGGCGCGTTCACGGGGTCACGCAGACCTCCCGGATCCACATGATGCCCGGACGCGACTCGGGGCCGCCCTGGGCGGGCTGCTCAATCCTGATGCCGGACACCGTCACCGCTGCGGATTCGTGAGGCGTCATCGACGCAGGGCCCTGGCCGTCGACGGTCGCCAGTTTCACCGGACCATCAGCGGTCAGGCCGATGACCTCGTAGCGCTGAGATGTGTAGGTGCGGCCCTCTTCTGCGTTCCAGTAGATGCGGACCTCGCGAATGGCACTGGGCGCGGGGAGATCGATCTGCAGCCAGTGTGGCAGCCCACTGTCGCTCGACGCCCACGCCCGCTGGGTCCAGTGGATATCCTTCTCCGCGATCACACCGTCGATGGTAACAGCCGGATTGTAGCCGGAGTAAGAGGAGTCACTCGTCGCCCTGGCGCCGACGCCCTCGAGGGCGAGATCGCCATCCGGGACCGGCGGCTCATCGCGGAAGCTTGTCTGAGTGCGGGCGAGCTCGTTGCCCTCGTCGTCGACCGCGCGGATCAACCCTCCGCGAGAACCAGTTCCGTCGGCTGCAGGCCCGCCGGTGGCGTGAGTTCAGGCTTGAGCACGACCTTTCTCGGGTGCGGGCCGCGACGCGCCTTGATGGTGAAACCGCGAGACGCGTCCGTGCCCTCACGGGGCGATATAGACAGTTCCGCCGCGGGAAGGGCGAAGAGATTGGCCTGGCGTGTCACGGTCCACGGCTTGCCGCCGGGCCCAGGAACGTCGACCCAGGCGATGACATGAGACGTGCCGGGAGCGGCAGGTTGCACCGCAAGACGGGGTGCACATTCGGCCTCGGAGCGCTCCGGGGCTTCCAGCGGCGGCACGATCTGACGGCCGGG
>JALGSS010000752.1 GCA_029821745.1 Candidatus Zipacnadia bacterium | reverse complement strand
CGTTGTCGGAGCATCAGAGGGAAGAGGCAGAGCGACACCGCGAATACGAGAAGATACTGCCCGAGCTTGCTCCACGCCCTTGTCCGCAGTGCGGTCACACCTTGGGAGTGTATCGCGGCCGGAGCCGGGTGCGATTTGCCGGGGATTCCCTGTGGGCCACGTGTTCCGCCTGCGGGCAGGAGATACGCATTCCGGTTGTCAATGAGGAACTGGTGAAAGCCTTCGAGGAGCGCTTGTCGGTAAGTTCAACACGCACTGAAGAGCACCGAAATGAAGATTGATGTGGAAAGCGCCGTGCGTGATGCGGTCACGCGCTTCGCTCACGAGTTGACCGATGCACTTCAAGCACGTGGGGCGCTTGACGGCAGCCGAGACGCGGACGCGACCCGCGCCGACTTGGCTATGACGGTGCAGAATCTGCTCGGGGCCGATTTCTCGGAGAGCCTTGAACGTGTGATCCACGGCGGCGAGCGGAAGGTCGGCGATCTGACTATCCGGTTCTTGGGAGCCGAAGAGATCGCGGCCGACATGGCCGCCGGCACGGATGTCGTATCCGCAATAAGGCAACATATAGGCTTCGGATTCGACTGCAGGCTGAGGCGAGGCGCAAGCCTCAAACGCCGAACCGCGAAGCCGGGTGGCTCGAATCTCGTCGGATGGTGAAAGTCGCCTTCTGAGTCAAGCCCGGCGCGTCTGGAGGATGACTTGATGTGGCCCTTTAAGCCCAACATTGCGAGAATGAAGAGAAGGCGTAATGTCCGAGGTCTGGTATGCCTGTTGGCCGACCGGAGGCGGTATGAGTACCAGCTTGAATCCCGCACAGTCTTCCAAGTCAGGGTGGCGGCAGCCGAGGCGCTCGGAGACTTGAAAGATAGTCGGGCTGTAGAAGCCCTTCTCGATGCGTTTACCGACTCGGATGAGGAACTGCGGGGGGAGGCGGCAAAGGCCCTTGGGAAGATCGGAGACGCTCGGGCGCTTGGTTCCATGATTGGAGCGCTCGACGAAAAGGAATTCTGCATACGCCTCAACGCCGCGTGGGCGCTGGGGGCCATCGGCGACCCGCGGGCGGCGGGTCCGCTGCTTCGCGCTTTGAACGATGAATACGCGGTCTGGGGGATGCAGAATGATTACGGGCGAGGTTCTGGTGAAATCCGCGAAACAATGACCGGCGCGTTCTTGAAGACAGCGGGCGACAATGCTTCGGCTCTGATTATCGATGCCCTGAAGAAGGTCGGCCCCGTCGGAAAGCCCGGCGAGGACCTCCTTGACATTCTGGTAAGAGCCGGCGGCGACGGCGCGCTCGAGGGCGTTCTTTGGGCTTTCCACAGGTTCGGATTCGTCTCTTGGCATAGGGGCATGCAGGTCACCTTCCCGCATCCCATAGAGCGGGTGATCAACGCTATGGGAAGTCTTGGCGACAAGAGAGCCATTGAACCGCTGAACAAGCTACTCGAGAACCCATCGCTTAGATCGTGGTTCAATACGGATGTCGAAGGCGTGGCCGATTCCATAATGGAGACCGCGCGACGCGCAATCCGCAGTCTTGAAGACGGCGTGTGATGGATAGATAGGCGAGAGGAGAACCAATGTGGCCGTTTAAACCAAACATCTCACAGTTGGCGCAGAGGGGTAAGTGGCGACCTGTCGTTAAGGCGGCGATCTTCAATCGTGACGATGGGGTTCGGGAGCAGGCGATCCACGCGCTCGCGGAGGCTCCCAGTGAAGAGATAGCATCCCTCGTGTCGAAGGTCGCCCTTCGGCAGACGGTATGTATCCCCGGAGCGCCCGGGCAGAACCAGGCGGCGGTTGCCGCCCGAAAGCGGGCCGCTGATATCATGGCAAGCCTGGGTGAATGCTCCGTTCAGTGTCTCAAAGAGTGGCTCTACTTGAGAGCAACCGATGGGACGTACCTCGATGACGCGTACGCCGAGGATTTCTTTCGGCATGGCTGCAAGGCCTTGGCACGCATTGGGACACCTTCGGCCATCTCCGTCCTGCTGTCGCGCCTGGCCACATCGGGAGAAGACGAGCTGATTGAGGCCTGCCGCATCCTGGAGGCACTGAGCCGGTTTGATCCGCAGGTTATCGTGTCTGTCGATCCCCAATCCGGTTCGCTGATCCGCAACCAGTATGACCAGCACGGAGGAGTATACTGGCAGCCGCAATTCCTCCCGTGGTTACACGGGTTCCTCTCCGACGATGAAGCCGCTTCAGAATTGCGCCGCCTTCTCCAGGCCGCGGTCGAGGCGGCGAACGGCTACCGCCCCGGCGGCGTTACGGCTTCGGAGAGAAAACGCCACTTTCAGCCCGGCAAGCAAAGCATGAGACGCCTGGCGAAAATGGGGACCGACGATGACGTCAGGGAAATCGCCTTCATCGCCATGATCCAGATCGGCGATGATTACGCGTATTCCGGGCTGCGAGACGCCGCCGAGAGCGCCGTACGAATGAGCAAGCGCCCTCTGGCTGAACTCTACAGCTTGCTATGGGACTCGAAAAGCGACCAAGCTCGGGAACTGGTCGCTGCTCACCCGGACCTTATCAACGCGGTCATTGAGCTGGACGAGATCGGCATCGACGTGTGGGAGTCGCCCCAAATGTTGGTTGACGCAAACCGCGCCGCCAGTGTCGTCCGACGCAGCACGTGAGTCGCCAGCGCACCCGCCCGCTTCTGTCGATGGTCGCATCCTGCTGAACTCCCTCGACGGTCGTTGGCCCGCTTGTCGGCAATGCTCACCAGACGATACGGGAGAGGCGTAGCGGGAACACGTTGCCAGGGGTTGCGACTGGCGGCCCAGTCCGTTTTTGCCTGTCAACCGTTTCGGGCTGCGGGCAGAGAAAAAGAGAGGATCCGCGTTCTGGCGGCGGGGTTTGAAGGGGTTGCACTCGGCGGCCCGATTC
>JALGSS010000751.1 GCA_029821745.1 Candidatus Zipacnadia bacterium | reverse complement strand
GAACCCCGCATTGAGAAGCCCCAACCTGCCGTTGGCCGTAAAGCGATAAATCCCATCGGGTTGGGACATCGCTCTGGACCGCATCCACGCGGTACACTTTTCGGAGAAGAGCCGTTAATACAACTCCGCAAGCTATTGGACGACACATAGGCCTCCGATCTTGGCGTTGAGTCCCCCGACATAGCCGTTGTCCTTCCCGAACTCTCCGTCGGCATTGGTGTGGCCGGGTGCGGATCGCGGTGTCTCTCATCTTGGCCGGATGGGGTTTTCGGGAAGGACGGCCCGCCGGCTCCACCCAGATCCATGGCTCGGCCCGCAAACCCATTCGGCTCATTCAAACGCCCACATCGTGACCGAGTTGCTATCCTTGACATAAGCCCTGTTCTTCACGATCACCGGATGTGCGTACGTGGACGACTCGGCGATCTTGATCCGAGCCACTTCCTCATACTTCTCGCCGCTGGGCTTGAAGGCGATCAGTTCGGACGTGCTGGGCAGGGCGAGGATGACCGAGCCGACGTCCACCATGGCCCCGAACCCGCGGCCACGCCGAGCGGAATCGACCCAGGCCGTCTTCCCGGCGGCCTGGGCGTTCAGGCAGAACAGGTTGCCTCGGTTGGAGAGGCCGAACAGCAGGCCGTCCTTGAGCACCGGCGTGTTGTACTGCGTGGCGACGTCCGGGTTGCGCCAGAGTTTCTTGGCGGCGAGGCCGTCGGCCTGTTTCTCGATCTTCACGGCGGTGGTGCCTCGCCCCGCCCCCGTGTAGATGACCGTCTGTCCGTCAACGATGGGGGTGGCGGCATTGTACGCCCTCCTGCCCGGCACGAACGGGAGTTGCCACAGGAGTTTTCCATCGGCTGCGCCGATTCCCACAATGCTCTTCTCCGCCAGCGTGACGACCTTCCCGTTCGCCACGGCGGGAGCCCCGTCGCCCGAGCCCACGGCCACTTTCCATTTCTGAGTCAAGACCTTCGGCCACGTCTCGGGCGCAGTGAATCCGGTCACCTTCCGGTCGCGATTGGCCCCCCGCCACTGAGGCCAGTCCCCGGCACCAACCAGGCCTGTCGCGACCAACACCGCGCCGCATGCGATTGCGCCGATCAATCGATTTCCGCCCTTCATTACGCCACCTCCGGTTCAATCGCCCCTGAGCGGAGCCCCACGATCACGCTTGGTCCACGACCGCCGTGAACTCCTGGTTTCACATCCTCCACGGCCTCCATGAACCGGCAAGACTGTTATCGGTCCCCGAGTCCCGGACGCTGCCCGACGCCGAGCGGTGTCCGTTCGGCGCCAGGAGAAGTGCAGCCCAGGCCTGCCGGCTTCGCGCCACGTCGCCGACGGACCTGGGCTCTGTTCGTCGATGGCGCCGGGACTCGCACCAGGAAGGCGAGCAACGCGCCACCATGTCCCCGAAGGTCCCCGTGGCCTTAGTCCAGCACGCGCCTCAGCACCAATACGGCTTCCTGGCGTACGGTGAGGAGTTCCTTCAACTGCTTCTGCGCGTCGGCCAGTTCCTTCTGAGCCTTTGCGCGAGCCGCTCGGAGTTCAGCCATCGCCGTCTGGAGCGTCGCGGCATCGGACGTCTTGCTGTCGATCAGTTTCCGCAGGGCCTCGGTCTTCTTCTGCACCTCCGACAGTTGGCGCTGCGGCTGGTCGGTAGAGGTCTGATCGCCGTCGCCACTCCCCCGACGCCGTCGGCCGCGGACCACGCCCATGCGCCCACCGAAACGCGCTTGGCCCTGCAGTTGCTGGACCTTCTCGATGCGGGGCCAGAGGACCTTCCACTCCTCCTCAGTCGCGCCGAGTTGCTCGCGGAACTGCTTCTGCCGTTCCAGGCGGAACCGCTCCATCCGCTGCTGCATCTGCGACCGATCACGCTGCCGACGGCCGCCCGGACCCCCGCCCGCGTCCTGCGTCAGGGCCGGCCCGATCAGGGCCACGAGGAGCGCACAAGCCACAATCACCATCAATCCGCTGCGCTTCATCTCAATCCTCCTTCTGTGCCCAACCTCCTTAGGTCGAGGCGACACGCGGTGCGTTCACATGCACAGCCCGCGTTCCGACTTGCTTCCTTCCGGTTCTCCTTTCTCGCGGCTGCGCGGGCTCACATACCGGGGCGTGTCGAAGGCGCGCCCGACGCCCGCCATGGCCATCTCTCACTGCTCCGCTTCTCTTGTACCCGGCAACGCGGCCGATTGGCTCGCGGCAGATCGCGGCCATCACTCGTGTCGCAGCGCCACAATCAGGTCGGGCCGGGCGGCGCACATCGCCGGACAGAGTCCAAAGACGGTCCCCCCACCAACGCTGATGCACAGCGACAGGACCGCGCTGCAGGCCGGCACGGTCCGCTTGACGGCCGGCCTGATCTCGGGCATGCGGCGTTCGTCGTGACAGGTCAAGCCGTGAAGGCCCATAAACGACTGAGCGCCTTAGACTGCCCCATCGCCAACCAGTTTAACCCCGCCCAGGACGATCTTGTTACTGCCCCACTTGCGAATCTGCGCCACTTGTCCCTCCCGAAAACTCCGTCCGCGGTGGTATCACTGGGGTTACGTCAATCCTGGTCAACGAGTTGGTCTGCGGGGAGGATCACCTGTCCCGCCGTTCCGGGAGCCAACCAGTTCCTCCCACATACGGCGCTGCTTGCGCCAGTCGGTGACGGCTGCATTCTCTGTTTCGAGAGAGCGCGACTGGGATCCGAAAGCAACCATAGGGGTCGCTCTCGGACCCAAACAATCTGCGCCCAAACTCTCGAAATCTCTGTTGGACGACCCCCTGAAACTTAAGGCTCTTCTCCCGAAAGTGTACCGGGACACGGCCGATCACGGCGTGGACAACGGAAAGACCGTGCCACGGCACGGGGATTTGTCGCTTTGGCGCCACCGGCAGGGATAAAACA
>JALGSS010000750.1 GCA_029821745.1 Candidatus Zipacnadia bacterium | reverse complement strand
GTGTGCTTGATGATCCGAATCCCGCGCTGCCAATCCCCGCCGCTGTGGGCCATCAGAAACCGGGCCTCGGGATACAGCCGGGCCAGGTTCACGAGATGGTATGGCGTCGATTCACCCTCGTAGTTCCTCGTCGCCTTCAGCCAGGTGTGCTGCAGGATCGGCACGCCCAACTCGATGCACTTCTCGACGATGGGGAAGTTGCCGGGATGGTCGGCGTGCTGACAGATCCAGAGCTTGATCCCCCGCATGGGCCCGTGCTCGATGCAGCGCTCGATCTCGGCGACTGACACTTCCGGGTGGTTCGGGCTGGCGTAGGCGAACCCGATGAGCCGGTCGGGCCGGTGCTCGACGGCGGCCAGGACGAAGTCATTGTCCTCGCGTAGATCGGCGGCAGTGGGCTTCTGCTTCAGGTGGTCGCCCAGGCAGACCACGAGCTTGTCGATGCCATGCTTGTCCGCATAGCGGATCAACTCGTCGGCCCGCTCCTGGACGCTCCTGTCGGGCTGCATCAGGTGGCAATGGGCGTCGATGATCACAATGTGTCACTCCGCTGAGAGATAGGCCGATACTCACGGGTCAAATTCGCCGGCATGGCAGAGCGGACCTCCGACCGCGTGCTGCTTGACCCAGCCGGGGGTCTTGGGATATACTCTACCCATAGCTTGAACAGGCACAAAGGCATTGATGGGGAAGAGTAGCCGGAGCACGGGACCTACAGAGAGCCGACGTCAGGTGAGAGTGTCGGCGATCCCGCCCGGTGAACGTCACCCCAAAGCCGCAAGCTGAACCACGCAATCGCGTGCAGTAGGCTGGTACGGGTACGCCCGTTATAGCGTCAGAGCGTCACTCCGAACGCCTCGCAAGAGCGTTGCGCAGTGGAACTCGGGTGGTAACGCGGGAAGCTTCCAGCCTCTCGTCCCGTTTGTGGACGAGGGGCTTTTTGTATCTGTGGATAGGCGTGATCGGGCCGCTGACGAAGTGCGGCGCGCACCGCGCATAACGAACACGTGGAGAGATCAATCATGCGAAGTGACCGAGCAGTGAAGGGCCTCACCCAGGCGCCGAGTCGCGCATTGCTGTACGCCTGCGGATACACCCCCGACGAGATCCAGGGGAAGATGCTCATCGGCATCGCCGACAGCACGTCGGACATCGTCCCAGGCCACGTGGGAATGGGCCTGCTGGTTCAGCGTGTCGCCCAGGGCATTGCGGCAGGCGGAGGTACGCCGATGGCCTTCGGCATCCCGGCCATCTGCGACGGCGTCGCGATGGGCCACAAGGGCATGTTCTACTCGCTGCCGTCGCGAGAGCTGATCGCGGACTCGGTGGAGAGCATGGCCGAGGCCCACGCCTTCGACGCCCTCGTGCTCGTCACGAACTGCGACAAGATCACGCCCGGGATGCTCATGGCGGCCGGTCGCCTCGATATTCCGGCGATCGTCGTCACCGCCGGGCCGATGCACTCGGGTCGCTTCCACAACAAGCCGCTGTCCCTGGTCCGTGACACCTTCGAGGCGGTCGGTCGGGCAAGGGCCGGGACGATGACTGAAGAAGAGGTCGCCGAGGTCGAGATCGAGGCCTGCCCGGGTTGCGGCTCGTGCCAGGGCCTGTACACCGCCAATACCATGGCCTGCGTGACGGAAGCGATGGGCATGAGCCTGCCGGGCTGCGGAACCGCTCTTGCGGGACAGGCCGAGAAGATGCGGATGGGCTACCAGAGCGGCGAGAGAATCTGCGATTTGGTGCGTGAGGACATCACCACGCGGCAGATCATCACCGAGGCCTCCGTGCGCAATGCTATCCGCGTGGACATGGCCCTCGGCGGCTCGACGAACACCTGCCTGCATATCCCGGCCGTCGCTCACGAGGCCGGTGTCGAGATGCCTCTGGAGGTCTTCGACGAGATCAGCAAGGCGACGCCGCAGATTGCCCTGCTGCGCCCCGCCGGCGACTACATGATGGAGGACTTCCACTGGGCCGGCGGAGTCCAGGGCGCGTTGCACGTGCTGCAGGATACGGTTGAGGACAATCCGACTATCAGCGGGAAGACGTCCAAGGAGCTCGCGGCGGCTGCCGGCGTGTGGAACGATGACGTCATCCGCTCCCTGGATAATGTCCACCGGGCCGAGGGCGGGATAGCCGTCCTGCGAGGCAATCTGTGCCCCGACGGCGCGGTCATCAAGCAGTCCGCCGTGGCTCCCGACCGCCGCCAGTTCACGGGCAAGGCGATCTGCTACGAGCGCGAAGAGGACGCCATGGACGCGATCCTCGCCAACGCGATCCCCGACGGGTCGGTCTGCGTCGTGCGCTACGAGGGTCCGAAGGGCGGCCCGGGGATGCGCGAGATGCTCAATCCCACGGCGGCTCTCACCGGAATGGGCAAGGAAAGCGCCATCGCGCTGCTCACCGACGGGCGATTCAGCGGGGGCACGCGCGGGCCATGCATCGGGCACATCTCGCCGGAAGCGGCCGAGGGCGGCCCGATCGGGCTCGTGCAGGATGGCGACGAGATCGCCATCGACCTGGACGCGCGCAGCCTGAACCTGCTGATCTCCGACGAGGAGATGGCCAGGCGCAAGGCCGCGTGGACGATGCCGGAGCCCAAGGTCAGCAAGGGCTGGCTGGCCCGGTACGCGCGCAATGTCAGCAGCGCCGCCGGCGGCGCCGTGATGATGGACTAACACCGGGCGACGAGGGCCCGATGATATGACAGGAATCATGACAGAGCAACGAACCCGACGATCGATGGAGGAGCTGATGACCCGCGCGTGGGCTGTATGCGGCTCCGCGCGGGCTGCCTGCCGGCCTGCGCGGTAATCTCATATCTGAAGTTGCCGACCCGGACCGTTCACCGAACGCGCCCCGGCGCGTGACACTCATCGCACAGCGGGCATAATGAGCCAACAGCAAAGCGGAAACGCAAGGCTGATAGGAGTGTGAGACATGGCACAAGATATTTTTTCGGGTGCGGACGGACTGCTGAAGGTGTTCGAGGAAGAGGGCGTGGAGGTCATCTTCGGGTTCCCCGGAGGCTCCGTGATCCCGATCTACGACCGGCTGTACCACAAGATGGCGGCAGGTGAGCTGCGGCACATCCTGCCCCGGCATGAACAGGGCGGCATACACGCTGCCGACGGCTATGCGCGTTCGACCGGCAAGGTCGGCGTGTGCATGGCGACGAGCGGACCGGGCGCGATGAATCTGGTCACCGGGCTCGCGACGGCACACATGGACTCGGTCCCGCTGGTGGCGATCACCGGCCAGGTGAAGACCTTTGCCATCGGCAAGGACGCGTTCCAGGAAGCGGACACGATCGGCGTCACGATGCCGATCACGAAGCACAACTACTTGCTCAAGGACCCTTGCGACCTGCCCGATGTGACCCGCGAAGCCTTCCTCATTGCGCGCACGGGCCGCCCCGGGCCGGTCCTGATCGACGTGCCATTCGACGTCAGCGCCAGCGCCTGTACGTGGCGCGAGGGCGTGCTCAAGTCCATTCCCGGATACGAGCCACCGGGGAAGGGTGACCCGGAGAAGGTGAAGGCCGCCGCCGAGATGATCAACACGGCGGACAAGCCCGTCCTTTACATCGGTGGCGGCGTCGTCTCATCCGGCGCGGCCGACCTCGTGAAGCAGCTCGCGGAGAGGACCAACATCCAGGTCGTGCATACGATGATGGCCAAGGGCGCTTTCCCGGAGACCCACGCGCTGAGCATGGGCATGCCGGGGATGCACGGGATGGCCTACGCCAGTCACGCCCTGCAGCACGCCGGGCTCATCATCTGCATCGGTGCTCGGTTCGATGATCGCGTCACCGGCGATCCGCGCAAGTTCGCCCCGGAAGCGAAAGTCATCCACATCGACATCGATCCGGCGGAGATCAACAAGGTCCGCAGGGCCGACGTGGGTATCGCCGGAGACGCGCGGCTCGTGCTCGAGCAACTGCTTGAGATCGTGCAGCCGCGTGAGAAGAACGAGTGGGGCAGGCATCTGGACGAGTGGCGAGCGACGCATCCGTTGGCCTATGACACGGACCCGAAAGACGGCATCGCGCCCCAGTACATTGTGGAGCAGGTCGCCGAGATCACGAACAACGAGGCCATCGTCACCACCGAGGTCGGCCAGAACCAAATGTGGGCGGCCCAGTACTACAAGTGCATCCGCCCACGACAGTTCCTGTCTTCCAGCGGGCTCGGCACCATGGGCTACGGCTTCCCCGCGGCTATCGGCGCGCAGATCGGGAACCCGGACAAGGTCGTCGTGGACATCGCCGGAGACGGGTCGATCCAGATGTGCATCCAGGAGCTGGCGACGGCGACAGTGCACAAGCTGCCGGTGAAGATCGTCATTCTCAACAACTCGTGCCTCGGCATGGTACGGCAGTGGCAAGACCTGTTCTACGACAAGCGCTACAGCGCCACCCTGCTGACCGGCAACCCGGACTTCGTGAAGCTTGCGGATGCCTACGGAGGGGTCGGTTTCTCGGTGACGGAGAAAGAGCAGGTTCGCCCGACGCTGGAAAAAGCGATGGAGATCGACGACCGGCCGTGCATAATGGACTTCCGCATTCCGTCGGAGGAGAATGTGTTCCCGATGATTCCGGCGGGGAAGACCTTCGAGGACATGATGGAGACGGCGCCGGTTGGCGTGTAGGTCGCGAGGCAGCACACGCATTACACTGATCGCGCCGCAACGGGAGGCAGAAGGCATGAAACACACAATCTCCGCGATGGTCGAGAACAAGCCGGGCGTGCTCGCCCGGATGGCCGGACTGTTCGCGCGCCGCGGATTCAATATCGACAGTCTCGCCGTCAGCACCACGGAAGACCCGAAGATCTCACGCACAACCATCACCGTGGCCGGCGACGAGTACACGCTGGAGCAGATCTGCAACCAGCTCACCAAGCTGATTGATGTCATCAAGGTCATTGACCACACGGACGACGAGTACGTCGAGCGGGAGCTGTGCCTGTGCAAGGTCTCCTCATCCACCGCGACACGCAACGACATCGTTCAGCTCTGTCAGATCTTCCGCGCCGACATCGTGGACGTCGGCGCGGAAAGCATGGTCATCCAGGTGACCGGCAATGAGAGCAAGATCGATGCCTTTGTCCGCACGATCGGCGAGTTCGGGATCGTCGAGATGGTCCGCACAGGCAAGATTCTGCTAGTTCGCGGCAACAACGGCAGCGCGAGCACGTAGTTGTGATGCCACTACTTGCTCGCGGTGAACGGTTGGGCGTTGTACGGCCGCGAATCGTGGGTGTGTTGAGAAACTAATGACGCATGGCCGTGGGGTGTCACAGCGCGTCGAGACCGACGCGCTACATGGGCCCCACGGGGCCTCTGAGACGGCTTGCACGGGGCCCCGTCGCATCCCGCAGAGCGGGACGACACCCCGTGCCCATGATCGCCTTTCTCCAGCACGACC
>JALGSS010000749.1 GCA_029821745.1 Candidatus Zipacnadia bacterium | reverse complement strand
GCGCTGGTGGACGACAGTCTGCTCATCGACTGCGGGAAGACGGTTCCCTGGCGATTGGCGGAACTGGACGTGGATTTGGCGGCGATTGCCCACCTGTTCATCACCCATGCCCACGGCGACCACCTGGACCCCGAGGGCATTCGTGACCTGTCCCGGGTTGCCGGGGGAGAGTCTCGCCTGCAGGTGTACGGGAATGAGAGGGTCGTGGAGCAACTGGACGACTGTGGCGCCGACGCGGACCTGCATGAGATGGCTGTCGGTGACGAGGTGCAAGCGAGGGGTCTCGGCGTCCTGGCCCTCCCCGCGAAACATGACTGGGAGAACCAGCAGTCCCTGAACTTCGTGGTCACCGGCGGAGATTCTACGCTCCTGTATGCCACCGACACCACCTGGCCTGAGGAGCGCTGGTGGGACCTGCTGGCGGAGCATCACATCGACGTTGCAGTGGTCGAGGCGACCTTCGGACCCTTGGATGAGGCCGGGCACCCGGATTGCCTGACCCATCATCTGAACTGGGGAGCCTTCGTGGCATTGGTCGAGGAACTGCGGGAACGGGACATTCTGGGCGAGGACGCACCGGCGTGGGCCACCCATCTGAGCCTGCACTGGCTACCTGTTCATGACCGGTATGCGGCCGAGGTCAACCGCCCGGGCGCTGAACTTGCCTACGACGGCCTGCGTCTAACCATACGTGCGTAGCTTTCGGGGCGAATACGCGTTGTTGCAGAAGCATCGTCTGGCGTTGGGCGCAACGGGCCGAGGCCTGTTTTCGTGCCTGGACGCCTGCGTTGGTCCCGCGGAGTTGCGGGAACCTGGCGCCGTCTGAGACTGTTCATATATGGTGGCGCGTCCCTTCTACAGGGGCGCGCCACTGTCTATGTGGCATAGGCATTGCAGGCCTTCTGCACGGCCGATTGGTTTGACTTGGCGGAAAAATGCGTTGTATGATTCCTGACATTGGCAATTCCGTGCGGCGAGGTAATCACAGCATGCATCGCACTACCACGACGCTCTTCGTCGTGCTTACCGTTCTCGTGTCGTCCGCCCTTTGGGCGGATAAGCCTGCGTGGGTCATCCCCGACGTTCTCTACGTCCGCGCCAAGCCCGGCACCGACAGCGACAAGATCGGCAACGTGACCAGGGGCGATCAGGTTGTCGTGACCTCCTTCACCGATGACCACTGGTGCAAGGCGCTGCTTCCGAACGGCACCACCGGCTGGGTCAGCGAAGAGTACCTGATGTTCTCCGCCGAAAAAGGCCGAGAGATCGCGAAGTCCCAGGGCAAGACCCCCATGGCGGTTCCGGCGTGGGTAGATGGCCGGGTGGTAAACGTGCGCTCGAAGCCCGACGTCGGCAGCTCCGTCGCGACGCGTGTGAAGCAAGGCCAGAAGCTCTACATCATCGACACCGATGGCAACTGGCGCAAGATCAAGACTTCGGGCGGCGACGTTGGGTGGATCCGAAGCGACCTGCTCGAGTTGAACATCGAGAAGGGCCGGAAGCTCGCCGGGACAAGCGCCCCCGCGGCGTCTGAGCCGTCGCCTGCCTGGGTCAACGCCAATGTCGCGAACCTGCGCAAAGGCCCCTCGACGGGCTACTCGCGGGTGGGGCAGTTCACGAAGGGCACCAAGGTCTATATCACCGAGACGAAGAGCGACTGGGTGAAGTGCAAGGGCCCTGACGGCGAGGGCTGGATGCGCAGCGATCTGCTCGAGACCGACGTTGAGGCCGGCCGCAAGCTCGTCCAGGATACCGGCTCCAGTGGCCGGGACAAGGCCTACTGCATCGGCAACAACGTGGCGTTGCGGTCCGGCCCGAGTACCGGCAAGAAGCGCGTCAGCAAGCTGCTGGAAGGGGCAACGCTCTGGATCCTGGACGAGAAGGACGGCTGGTGCAAGGTCGAGACTGAGGGGGGCGACACCGGGTGGATCGCCGGGTGGTACGTGCGCCGTCACGGCGCCGGCCGGCCTGTGGCGAAGGAGCCCGAAGCACCGCCGCTGGTCCCGCCGGGAGACGACTTCCCATCCCCGAGCCGCGAGCCCGAGGAAGGCAAGCTGCAGCCATTCACCGCCTGGATCGCCGATGATTCCACGAATGTCCGGGCCGGCCCGTCGACCGGCGAGCGCGTCAAGTTCAAGCTGAACAAACATGACAAGGTCACGGTCGTCGACGCTGACGGCCAGTGGTGCCAGGTACGCACCGGTGCCGGCGCGATGGGATGGATCGCGGGCTGGGTCCTCGACTTCCAGCCACCGGGGACGCCGGAAGCTACCAAGTTGGTCGATGGCCGGCGCGTGGAGGTCAAGGCGGGGTGGGTAGACGGAACGGTGGTCAATGTCCGCGCCGAGCGCGGGACGGGCTCGGATGTCGTGGGTACGGTCCGCATGGGCGAGGAACTCGTCATTGTCGACAGGGACGGCGACTGGTACAGGGTCGTCCTCGGCGACGGGAAGATGGGCTGGATACACGACGACCTCGTGGAGACCCGGGCCGAACGCATGGCCAATGGCAATGGCGGGGACCTGTCCCAAGGTCAGCAGATCGCCCAGGAAGCCATGGGGTACCTGGGGAGGCCATACGTTCGTGGGGCCGAAGGTCCGCGCTCCTTCGACTGCTCCGGCTTCACCCAGTACATTCACGGGAAGTTCGGGATCAGCCTTCGCCGAACGTCCGACGGCCAGTACCGGCAGGGGAGGCCCGTTGACCGCGACTCTCTGCAATTGGGCGACGTGGTGATCTTCCGCAACACCTATAAGTCCGGCATCTCGCATGTGGGGATCTACATCGGTCAGGGGAACTTCGTCCACGCCAGCAATAGCCGGGGCGGGGTGAAGATCAGCGCGCTGGACTCCTCGTATTATGCTCCTCGCTACGCGGGGGCGCGGCGGATGTGGTAGGGGCCGGGC